>NZ_JACYHC010001260.1:0-9435 GCF_017152085.1 Staphylococcus sp. EG-SA-2 | reverse complement strand
TAAATATGAAGGGTGAAGCAATCACTGAACGCGGTGTACGATATGTTTTAAATGATATTGTTAAACGAACAGCAGGCGTAAGTGAGATTCATCCCCACAAGCTCAGACATACATTTGCAACGCATTTATTGAATCAAGGTGCAGACCTAAGAACAGTACAATCGTTATTAGGTCATGTTAATTTGTCAACAACTGGTAAATATACACACGTATCTAACCAACAATTAAGAAAAGTGTATCTAAATGCACATCCTCGAGCGAAAAAGGAGAATGAAACATGAGTAATACAACATTACATGCAACAACAATTTATGCTGTAAGACATAATGGGAAAGCAGCTATGGCTGGAGATGGACAAGTAACGCTTGGTCAACAAGTCATCATGAAACAAACGGCAAGAAAAGTGCGACGTTTATATGAAGGTAAAGTGTTAGCTGGTTTCGCAGGTAGTGTAGCAGATGCGTTTACGTTATTTGAAAAATTTGAAACAAAATTACAACAGTTTAGTGGTAACTTAGAAAGAGCTGCTGTTGAATTGGCACAAGAATGGCGAGGCGATAAACAATTACGTCAATTAGAAGCTATGCTAATTGTAATGGATAAAGATGCTATTTTAGTTGTCAGTGGAACTGGCGAAGTTATTGCCCCAGATGATGACCTTATCGCTATTGGATCAGGGGGCAACTACGCATTAAGCGCAGGACGTGCATTGAAACGCCATGCATCGCATTTGTCTGCTGAAGAAATGGCATATGAGAGCTTGAAAGTAGCGGCTGATATTTGTGTCTTTACCAACGATAATATTGTTGTTGAAACACTATAATAATCAGAGCACGATAAATAATTACGACCAATTAATTTTAGTTAAAAGACGGAGGAATGAAATTAATGGATACAGCTGGAATAAGATTAACTCCAAAAGAAATCGTATCTAAATTAAATGAATATATCGTTGGACAAAATGATGCTAAACGTAAAGTGGCAATTGCCCTACGTAATCGATACAGAAGAAGTTTATTAGATGAGGAATCAAAGCAAGAAATTTCACCTAAAAATATTTTGATGATTGGACCAACCGGCGTTGGTAAAACTGAAATTGCAAGAAGAATGGCCAAAGTTGTCGGCGCGCCATTTATAAAAGTAGAAGCTACTAAATTTACTGAGGTAGGTTATGTAGGACGAGATGTTGAAAGTATGGTTAGAGATCTTGTTGATGTTTCAGTAAGATTAGTCAAGGCACAGAAAAAATCATTGGTACAAGATGAAGCAACAGCTAAGGCCAATGAAAAACTTGTTAAGTTATTAGTTCCAAGTATGAAAAAGAAAGCGTCTCAAACGAATAATCCTTTAGAGTCACTTTTCGGAGGTGCAATTCCAAATTTCGGACAAAATAACGAAGATGAAGAAGAACCACCTACTGAGGAAATTAAAACAAAACGTTCTGAAATTAAGAGACAGCTAGAAGAAGGCAAACTTGAAAAAGAAAAGGTAAGAATTAAAGTCGAACAAGATCCTGGTGCTTTAGGTATGCTAGGTACAAATCAAAATCAGCAAATGCAAGAGATGATGAATCAATTAATGCCTAAAAAGAAAGTTGAGCGAGAAGTTGCTGTTGAGACGGCAAGGAAAATCTTAGCTGATATTTATGCGGATGAACTAATTGATCAAGAAAGCGCTAACCAAGAAGCGCTTGAATTAGCAGAACAAATGGGTATCATCTTTATAGATGAAATCGACAAAGTTGCGACGAATAATCATAATAGTGGTCAAGATGTCTCAAGACAAGGTGTTCAAAGAGATATTTTACCTATACTTGAAGGTAGCGTTATTCAAACCAAATATGGTACTGTGAATACTGAACATATGCTGTTTATAGGTGCTGGAGCTTTCCATGTATCTAAGCCGAGTGACTTGATACCAGAATTGCAAGGTCGTTTTCCGATTAGAGTTGAACTTGATAGTTTATCGGTAGAAGATTTTGTAAGAATTTTGACAGAACCAAAATTGTCATTAATTAAACAATATGAAGCATTGCTTCAAACAGAAGAAGTTACTGTAAACTTTACCGATGAAGCAATTACTCGCTTAGCTGAGATTGCTTATCAAGTAAATCAAGATACAGACAACATTGGTGCACGTCGACTTCATACAATTTTAGAAAAGATGCTAGAAGATTTATCATTCGAAGCACCAAGTATGCCGAATGCAGTTGTAGATATTACCCCACAATATGTTGATGATAAATTAAAATCAATTTCAACAAATAAAGATTTAAGTGCATTTATTCTATAAAAATATACAAAAGGAGAAAAATTCATGAGCTTATTATCTAAAACGAGAGAGTTAAACACGTTACTTCAAAAACACAAAGGTATTGCGGTTGATTTTAAAGATGTAGCACAAACGATTAGTAGCGTAACTGTAACAAATGTATTTATTGTATCGCGTCGAGGTAAAATTTTAGGGTCGAGTCTAAATGAATTATTAAAAAGTCAAAGAATTATTCAAATGTTGGAAGAAAGACATATCCCAAGTGAATATACAGAACGATTAATGGAAGTTAAACAAACAGAATCAAATATTGATATCGACAATGTATTAACAGTTTTTCCACCTGAAAACAGAGAATTATTCATAGATAGTCGTACAACTATCTTCCCAATTTTAGGTGGAGGAGAAAGATTAGGTACATTAGTACTTGGTCGAGTACATGATGATTTTAATGAAAATGATTTGGTACTAGGTGAATATGCTGCTACAGTTATTGGTATGGAAATCTTACGTGAGAAGCATAGTGAAGTAGAAAAAGAAGCGCGCGATAAAGCTGCTATTACAATGGCAATTAATTCATTATCTTATTCTGAAAAAGAAGCGATTGAACATATCTTTGAAGAACTTGGCGGTACGGAAGGCCTATTAATCGCATCAAAAGTTGCAGATAGAGTTGGTATTACTAGATCTGTAATTGTAAATGCACTACGTAAATTAGAAAGTGCTGGTGTAATTGAATCACGTTCTTTAGGAATGAAAGGTACTTTCATTAAAGTTAAAAAAGAAAAATTCTTAGATGAATTAGAAAAAAGTAAATAAGTCGATGAGTCTGGGACATAATTCAATGTCCTAGTCGTGACGATGTTATCTTGGCAGTAGTCAACTCAACGAAATGACTTTGATGATTATGTTGAAGTCATTTCTTTATTTTTGTCTAATTTTCAATCAAATTGATATTTCACATTAACTTGATAGAATTACCTTTAAATTTATGGAAAAATGCTTGAAAAACATTTGCTTTAGACACGGCATTATGTTATATTTATTTTCGGCTATAAAGCCAATACACACATATCAAACGTGATTGTGTAAAGGGTGCAATATTTATATATTGTCTTTACAATAGTTTGCTATGGAGGTAATTAACCAATAGGAGGAATTTATAATGGCAGTAATTTCAATGAAACAATTACTAGAAGCGGGTGTTCACTTCGGTCACCAAACACGTCGTTGGAACCCAAAAATGAAAAAATATATCTTCACTGAGAGAAATGGTATTTATATCATCGACTTACAAAAAACAGTGAAAAAAGTAGACGAGGCATACAACTTCTTGAAACAAGTTTCAGAAGATGGTGGACAAGTCTTATTCGTAGGAACTAAAAAACAAGCACAAGAATCAGTTAAATCTGAAGCAGAACGTGCTGGTCAATTCTACATTAACCAAAGATGGTTAGGTGGATTATTAACTAACTATAAAACAATCTCAAAACGAATCAAACGTATTTCTGAAATTGAAAAAATGGAAGAAGATGGTTTATTCGAAGTATTACCTAAAAAAGAAGTAGTAGAACTTAAAAAAGAATACGACCGTTTAATCAAATTCTTAGGCGGAATTCGTGATATGAAATCAATGCCTCAAGCATTATTCGTAGTTGACCCACGTAAAGAGCGTAATGCAATTGCTGAAGCTCGTAAATTAAATATTCCTATCGTAGGTATCGTTGACACTAACTGTGATCCTGACGAAATTGACTACGTTATCCCAGCAAACGACGATGCTATCCGTGCGGTTAAATTATTAACTGCTAAAATGGCAGATGCAATCTTAGAAGGTCAACAAGGCGTTTCTAATGAAGAAGTAGCTGCAGAACAAAACATCGATTTAGATGAAAAAGAAAAATCAGAAGAAACAGAAGCAACTGAAGAATAATCAACTGTTGAATCTGACTTAGATATAGTTTAAATGGGTGATAAGATATTAATGCTTATCACCTTTTTTAAAAAGAAAATCGAGGCAAATTACAAATATTCAATTAGAGTATTGGCAATCTTGCCTATAATAATGCTAAAATCATAATATATAAAATGATAACTTATTGGAGGAATAATGAATGGCAACTATTTCAGCAAAACTTGTTAAAGAATTACGTAAAAAAACTGGCGCGGGTATGATGGATTGTAAAAAAGCGCTAACTGAAACTGATGGTGACATCGATAAAGCGATTGATTACCTACGTGAAAAAGGTATTGCTAAAGCAGCTAAAAAAGCAGACCGTATTGCGGCTGAAGGTTTAGTACATGTAGAAACTAAAGGTAACGACGCAGTTATCGTTGAAATCAACTCTGAAACAGACTTTGTTGCTCGTAACGAAGGATTCCAAGAGTTAGTTAAAGAAATCGCTAATCAAGTATTAGATACAAAAGCTGAAACTGTTGAAGCTTTAATGGAAACAACTTTACCAAATGGTAAATCAGTTGATGAAAGAATTAAAGAAGCAATTTCAACAATCGGTGAAAAATTAAGTGTTCGTCGTTTTGCTATCAGAACTAAAACTGATAACGATGCTTTCGGCGCTTACTTACACATGGGTGGACGCATTGGTGTATTAACAGTTGTTGAAGGTTCAACTGACGAAGAAGCAGCAAGAGACGTTGCTATGCATATCGCTGCAATCAACCCTAAATATGTTTCTTCTGAACAAGTTAGCGAAGAAGAAATCAACCACGAAAGAGAAGTTTTAAAACAACAAGCATTAAATGAAGGTAAACCAGAAAACATCGTTGAAAAAATGGTGGAAGGACGTTTACGTAAATACTTACAAGAAATTTGTGCTGTAGATCAAGACTTCGTTAAAAACCCTGATGTAACAGTTGAAGCTTTCTTAAAAACAAAAGGTGGAAAACTTGTTGACTTCGTACGCTATGAAGTAGGCGAAGGTATGGAAAAACGCGAAGAAAACTTTGCGGATGAAGTTAAAGGACAAATGAAATAATCTGTCATAAAGTAAAACAAGGAAGAAGACACCTTTAATGTTGCTTTATTAAAATGTAAATCATTCTAATAAAACGACAACTGTGTCTTCTTTACTTGTATATGTTACATATATTCACGATAGAGAGGATAAGAAAATGGCTCAAATTTCTAAATATAAACGTGTAGTTTTGAAACTAAGTGGTGAAGCGTTAGCTGGAGAAAAAGGATTTGGCATAAATCCAGTAATTATTAAAAGTGTTGCTGAGCAAGTGGCTGAAGTTGCTAAAATGGACTGTGAAATCGCAGTAATCGTTGGTGGCGGAAACATTTGGAGAGGTAAAACAGGTAGTGACTTAGGTATGGACCGTGGAACTGCTGATTACATGGGTATGCTTGCAACTGTAATGAATGCCTTAGCATTACAAGATAGTTTAGAACAATTGGATTGTGATACACGAGTATTAACATCTATTGAAATGAAGCAAGTGGCTGAACCTTATATTCGTCGTCGTGCAATTAGACACTTAGAAAAGAAACGCGTAGTTATTTTTGCTGCAGGTATTGGAAACCCATACTTCTCTACAGATACTACAGCGGCATTACGTGCTGCAGAAGTTGAAGCAGATGTTATTTTAATGGGCAAAAATAATGTAGATGGTGTATATTCTGCAGATCCTAAAGTAAACAAAGATGCGGTAAAATATGAACATTTAACGCATATTCAAATGCTTCAAGAAGGTTTACAAGTAATGGATTCAACAGCATCCTCATTCTGTATGGATAATAACATTCCGTTAACTGTTTTCTCTATTATGGAAGAAGGAAATATTAAACGTGCTGTTATGGGTGAAAAGATAGGTACGTTAATTACAAAATAAATTTAGAGGTGTAAAATAATGAGTGACATTATTAATGAAACTAAATCAAGAATGCAAAAATCAATCGAAAGCTTATCACGTGAATTAGCTAATATCAGTGCAGGAAGAGCTAATTCAAATTTATTAAACGGCGTAACAGTTGATTACTATGGTGCACCAACACCTGTACAACAATTAGCAAGCATCAATGTTCCAGAAGCACGTTTACTTGTTATTTCTCCATACGACAAAACTTCTGTAGCTGACATCGAAAAAGCGATAATAGCGGCTAACTTAGGTGTCAACCCAACAAGTGATGGTGAAGTGATACGTATTGCAGTACCTGCCTTAACAGAAGAGCGTAGAAAAGAGCGCGTTAAAGATGTTAAGAAAATTGGTGAAGAAGCTAAAGTATCTGTTCGAAATATTCGTCGTGATATGAATGATCAGTTGAAAAAAGATGAAAAAAATGGCGACATTACTGAAGATGAGTTGAGAAGTGGTACTGAAGATGTTCAGAAAGCAACAGACAATTCAATAAAAGAAATTGATCAAATGATTGCTGATAAAGAAAAAGATATTATGTCAGTATAAAACTAATATACAATGACATATTAAAATGCCAGTATTAAACGATAATGTAACATTTAAAATGGGCATGTTTAATTAAATCAAAGATGCATGTGATAATTTAAATTCACAATGAGCATAAAAATGGTGTTTAAACAAGTTAATTAAACATATACTTTATAAATAATAGGCATTAGGTATATTGCTATAATAAAGTTATGTAATTTTTAACCTCAGTATGTATGTCACATTTCTGGTGTAAACTGTACCGAGTCAGACTTTGGTACAGTTTTTTTATTTGCTTATTCAATGCATTAAATGAGTATGATAAAATGATAATGATTGTTTAGTAACTTATATTATATGACAGAGATGATCAGGCTCGGAGGAAAGACCATGTTTAAAAAGCTAATAAATAAAAAGAACACTATAAATAATTATAATGAAGAATTAGACTCGTCTAATATACCTGAACATATCGCTATTATTATGGATGGTAATGGGCGATGGGCTAAGAAGCGAAAAATGCCTAGAATTAAAGGCCATTACGAAGGTATGCAAACAATAAAAAAAATTACTAGGATAGCTAGTGATATTGGTGTTAAGTACTTAACTTTATATGCCTTTTCCACTGAAAATTGGTCAAGACCTGAAAGTGAAGTAAATTATATTATGAATTTGCCTGTCAATTTCTTAAAGACATTCTTACCGGAACTAATTGAAAAAAATGTCAAAGTTGAAACAATTGGATTTACTGATAAGTTGCCAAAATCAACGATAGAAGCAATTAATAATGCTAAAGAAAAGACAGCTAATAATACCGGCTTAAAATTAATATTTGCAATTAATTATGGTGGCAGAGCAGAACTTGTTCATAGTATTAAAAATATGTTTGACGAGCTTCATCAACAAGGTTTAAATAGTGATATCATAGATGAAACATATATAAACAATCATTTAATGACAAAAGACTATCCTGATCCAGAGTTGTTAATTCGTACTTCAGGAGAACAAAGAATAAGTAATTTCTTGATTTGGCAAGTTTCGTATAGTGAATTTATCTTTAATCAAAAATTATGGCCTGACTTTGACGAAGATGAATTAATTAAATGTATAAAAATTTATCAGTCACGTCAAAGACGCTTTGGCGGATTGAGTGAGGAGTAGTATAGTATGAAAGTTAGAACGCTGACAGCTATTATTGCCTTAATCGTATTCTTGCCTATCTTGTTAAAAGGCGGCCTTGTGTTAATGATATTTGCTAATATATTAGCATTGATTGCATTAAAAGAATTGTTGAATATGAATATGATTAAATTTGTTTCAGTTCCTGGTTTAATTAGTGCAGTTGGTCTTATCATCATTATGTTGCCACAACATGCAGGGCCATGGGTACAAGTAATTCAATTAAAAAGTTTAATTGCAATGAGCTTTATTGTATTAAGTTATACTGTCTTATCTAAAAACAGATTTAGTTTTATGGATGCTGCATTTTGCTTAATGTCTGTGGCTTATGTAGGCATTGGTTTTATGTTCTTTTATGAAACGAGATCAGAAGGATTACATTACATATTATATGCCTTTTTAATTGTTTGGCTTACAGATACAGGGGCTTACTTATTTGGTAAAATGATGGGCAAACATAAGCTTTGGCCAGTAATAAGTCCGAATAAGACAATCGAAGGATTCATAGGTGGCTTGTTCTGTAGTTTGATAGTGCCTCTTGCAATGTTATATTTTGTAGATTTCAATATGAATGTATGGATATTACTTGGAGTGACATTGATTTTAAGTTTATTTGGTCAATTAGGTGATTTAGTGGAATCAGGATTTAAGCGTCATTTCGGCGTTAAAGACTCAGGTCGAATACTACCTGGACACGGTGGTATTTTAGACCGATTTGACAGCTTTATGTTTGTGTTACCATTATTAAATATTTTATTAATACAATCTTAATGCTGAGAACAAATCAATAAACGTAAAGAGGAGTTGCTGAGATAATTTAATGAATCTCAGAACTCCTTTTGAAAATTATACGCAATATTAACTTTGAAAATTAGACGTTATATTTTGTGATTTGTCAGTATCATATTATAATGACTTATGTTACGTATACAGCAATCAATTTTAAAATAAAAGAAATTTATAAACAATCGAGGTGTAGCGAGTGAGCTATTTAGTTACAATAATTGCATTTATTATTGTTTTTGGTGTACTAGTAACTGTTCATGAATATGGACATATGTTTTTTGCGAAAAGAGCAGGCATTATGTGTCCAGAATTTGCGATCGGTATGGGGCCAAAAATTTTTAGTTTTAGAAAAAATGAAACACTTTACACTATTAGGTTATTGCCTGTTGGTGGATATGTTCGTATGGCAGGAGATGGCTTAGAAGAGCCACCAGTCGAGCCCGGTATGAACGTTAAAATTAAACTGAATGAAGAAAATGAAATAACACATATCATATTAGATGATCATCATAAGTTTCAACAAATTGAAGCAATCGAAGTTAAAAAATGTGATTTTAAGGATGACTTATTCATAGAAGGTATCACTGCTTATGATAATGAAAGACATCATTTTAAAATTGCTAGAAAGTCTTTCTTTGTTGAAAATGGTAGCTTAGTTCAAATTGCTCCGAGAGACAGACAATTTGCACATAAAAAGCCATGGCCGAAATTTTTAACATTATTTGCGGGACCGTTATTTAACTTTATATTAGCTTTAGTCCTATTTATTGGTCTTGCATATTATCAAGG
>NZ_JACYHC010001259.1:0-623 GCF_017152085.1 Staphylococcus sp. EG-SA-2 | reverse complement strand
TTCAAAATTTGACTGTCGTATTGTTCCACTGCATCAATAAACACTTGATGATTATGATGTATGCGTTCAAAATCTTGCGGGTTCTGTTGCATACGTTGTCGCATGGATGTTAAAACGAGTGCCATCATTACTGGTTTTAAATGACTCCAAAATGAGTTTAAATATTGGTGGTTAGATGCTTTGATTAATGTTTCATGAAATTCAAAGTCATGCTTCGTAAATGATTCTGCATCTTCAAATTTTACTGCCACTTTCATCATTTCAAGTTGTTTCTTCATTTCTTTTACGATAGGTAGTCTCTCTTGATTTTTAACTCTTGAAAATGCAAATGACTCTAGCATCAGTCGCAAATCGTACATTTCTTTCTTTTCTTGTTCCCCAAACGGCAACACATGTGCACCCATTCTTTCTAATTGGATGAGTTGATTTTGTTGCAATAATTTAAATGCATCTCGAATTGGCGAACGACTCACATTAAATTGCTTTGCCATTTGATTTTCAGTGAGTAACGTACCTTCAGCTATGTGACCATTCACAATACCTAAGCGTAATTCTGCCGCGATACCTTCTCCAGTTGTCATACCTTCCAACCATTTCTCTGGATATCCATACATCATCAAAGC
>NZ_JACYHC010001258.1:0-623 GCF_017152085.1 Staphylococcus sp. EG-SA-2 | reverse complement strand
CTTCATAAGCAGTACCTATCATACTTAAAGCATCTGCACGATTCGGCGTTAAATCAAATTCCATTACTTGATCATCTAAATATAAAGCTTGTAAGGCATCTGTTCCTGGAACTTGGGATTCACTAAATACATAAATGCCTGATTCAAAACTTTTCGGTATATAATTACTTGAAATACCAATTTCTTGTAACGAACAAATCATACCTTCTGAACGTTCACCGCGTAATTTGGCACGCTTAATTTTAATACCACCAGGCAATCTTCCACCTACTTTAGCAACAATGACATATTGTCCTGCATCAACGTTCGGTGCACCACATACTATTTGTACAGGTTCGTCTTCTCCGATATCAACTTGGCAAACATTTAATTTATCTGCATCAGGATGTTTATCTTTTGACTTAACGAAGCCGACAACTAAATTTTTGATATCTTTTGTGTAGTCAATTAAATCATCCACTTCAATACCTGTGCGCGTAATACGTTCTGCCAAATTACTTACAGAATCATCGATTGTTACATATTCTTTCAACCATTCATTTGATATCAACATTACATGTCACCTCTATCTTCTACCGCTTTAAATTGATCTAAAAATCTCACATCATTAGTATAGAAATGAC
>NZ_JACYHC010001257.1:0-624 GCF_017152085.1 Staphylococcus sp. EG-SA-2 | reverse complement strand
TGTTTTTCATTTTTATAGCAATTCTTACATTAACTATGTGGAGTGAGTATCGTGGTAATCCAATACTAGCGAATTTAGGCATTTATGGACCGAATATGGAAGGTAAAGAGGTACGGTTTGGAGCAGGTTTGTCAGCACTATTTACAGTTATTACGACGGCATTTACAACGGGTTCTGTTAATAACATGCATGATAGCTTAACGCCTATAGGTGGATTAGGACCAATGGTATTAATGATGCTAAATGTTGTATTTGGTGGCGAAGGCGTAGGACTCATGAATTTATTGATATTTGTCTTACTGACGGTGTTTATATGCAGTTTGATGGTTGGTAAAACACCAGAATATTTAAATATGCCAATTGGCGCCCGTGAAATGAAATGTATTGTCTTAGTCTTTCTCATACACCCAATTTTAATTTTAGTATTTTCAGCACTTGCTTTTATGATTCCTGGAGCAAGTGAAAGTATAACGAATCCGTCTTTTCATGGTATTTCACAAGTTATGTATGAAATGACATCAGCTGCTGCGAACAATGGATCAGGGTTTGAAGGACTGAAAGATGATACAACATTCTGGAATATCTCTACAGGAATCATTATGTTGCTTTCTCGTTATATACCAA
>NZ_JACYHC010001256.1:0-624 GCF_017152085.1 Staphylococcus sp. EG-SA-2 | reverse complement strand
TGTTTTTCATTTTTATAGCAATTCTTACATTAACTATGTGGAGTGAGTATCGTGGTAATCCAATACTAGCGAATTTAGGCATTTATGGACCGAATATGGAAGGTAAAGAGGTACGGTTTGGAGCAGGCTTGTCAGCACTATTTACAGTTATTACGACGGCATTTACAACGGGTTCTGTTAATAACATGCATGATAGCTTAACGCCTTTAGGTGGATTAGGACCAATGGTATTAATGATGCTAAATGTTGTATTTGGTGGCGAAGGCGTAGGACTCATGAATTTATTGATATATGTCTTACTGACGGTGTTTATATGCAGTTTGATGGTTGGTAAAACACCAGAATATTTAAATATGCCAATTGGCGCCCGTGAAATGAAATGTATTGTCTTAGTCTTTCTCATACATCCAATTTTAATTTTAGTATTTTCAGCACTTGCTTTTATGATTCCTGGAGCAAGTGAAAGTATAACGAATCCGTCTTTTCATGGTATTTCGCAAGTTATGTATGAAATGACATCAGCTGCTGCGAACAATGGATCAGGGTTTGAAGGACTGAAAGATGATACAACATTCTGGAATATCTCTACAGGAATCATTATGTTGCTTTCTCGTTATATACCAA
>NZ_JACYHC010001255.1:0-624 GCF_017152085.1 Staphylococcus sp. EG-SA-2 | reverse complement strand
TGTTTTTAGCGAGAAAACAATTAGAGTTCTATTCGACTCAGTGCGATTTAGAATTGTATTTTACGAGCTTATCACGCAAAACAATTGTATATAAAGGTTGGTTACGATCAGACCAAATTAAAAAACTCTATACAGATTTATCGGATGATTTATATCAATCAAAGCTAGGGTTAGTGCATTCGAGATTTAGTACGAATACATTCCCGAGTTGGAAAAGGGCGCATCCTAACCGTATGTTAATGCATAATGGTGAGATTAACACGATTAAAGGTAATGTGAACTGGATGCGAGCACGCCAACATAAATTAATCGAAACATTATTTGGCGAGGATCAACATAAAGTGTTTCAAATTGTCGATGAGGATGGTAGTGACTCTGCCATTGTAGATAATGCGCTAGAGTTCTTATCGTTAGCCATGGAGCCAGAAAAGGCAGCGATGTTACTCATACCTGAACCTTGGTTATACAATGAAGCGAATGATGCAAATGTACGTGCATTTTATGAATTTTATAGTTATTTAATGGAACCGTGGGATGGTCCTACAATGATTTCGTTCTGTAACGGTGACAAACTTGGCGCGCTTACAGATAGAAATGGATTACGTCCAGGTCGTTATACGATTA
>NZ_JACYHC010001254.1:0-624 GCF_017152085.1 Staphylococcus sp. EG-SA-2 | reverse complement strand
TGTTTTTAGCGAGAAAACAATTAGAGTTCTATTCGACTCAGTGCGATTTAGAATTGTATTTTACGAGCTTATCACGCAAAACAATTGTATATAAAGGTTGGTTACGATCAGACCAAATTAAAAAACTATATACAGATTTATCGGATGATTTATATCAATCAAAGCTAGGGTTAGTGCATTCGAGATTTAGTACGAATACATTCCCGAGTTGGAAAAGGGCACATCCTAACCGTATGTTAATGCATAATGGTGAGATTAACACGATTAAAGGTAATGTAAACTGGATGCGAGCACGCCAACATAAATTAATCGAAACATTATTTGGCGAGGATCAACATAAAGTGTTTCAAATTGTCGATGAGGATGGTAGTGACTCTGCTATTGTAGATAATGCGCTAGAGTTCTTATCGTTAGCCATGGAGCCAGAAAAGGCAGCGATGCTACTCATACCTGAACCTTGGTTATACAATGAAGCGAATGATGCAAATGTACGTGCGTTTTATGAATTTTATAGTTATTTAATGGAACCGTGGGATGGTCCTACAATGATTTCGTTCTGTAACGGTGACAAACTTGGCGCGCTTACAGATAGAAATGGATTACGTCCAGGTCGTTATACGATTA
>NZ_JACYHC010001253.1:0-624 GCF_017152085.1 Staphylococcus sp. EG-SA-2 | reverse complement strand
GTAATGTTGCTTTTTCACCTAAACGAATCATCGCAACTGCCACAATGGCATATGGCAATGTAACAAGTCCAGATTGCGCAGCTGATAAACCAAGGTGTGTTTGAGCATATATGAAAAAGACCACTGTAACGCCTAGACCGCTATTTAAAACAAAGTTATTTAAAAATGCACCAATGAACGGACGGTTGCGTAATACTGAGAAATCAATAAAAGGTACTTCATGTCGACGTTCGATGATGATGAATATCAGCGTAGTGATGATAAAAATGCTCAGACAAATGAATGAGAATGTACTAAACCAACCTTGTTCGAATCCTTGTGTTAACAATAATGTAAAGCTACCAATCATAACAGCGAAAATCGACATACCTTTGTAATCGAACGGATGACGGTGGCTATGTTGACTTACTTTTTCAGGTGTGCCTTTTAGAAGTAATATGGCAATGAAAGCAATGACTATACTAATGATGAAATTCATTTGCCATCCGAAATTTGTAGCAATTAAACCGCCGATAACACCAGCTAGGCCGATGCCCCCAACAGTACTAATCATTAGATAACTAATCGCTCGTCTTAAATGTTCTCCTTTAAATTGATTATTTAAAACGCCAACTGTTGAAGGTA
>NZ_JACYHC010001252.1:0-624 GCF_017152085.1 Staphylococcus sp. EG-SA-2 | reverse complement strand
GTAATGTTGCTTTTTCACCTAAACGAATCATCGCAACTGCCACAATGGCATATGGCAATGTAACAAGTCCAGATTGCGCAGCTGATAAACCAAGGTGTGTTTGAGCATATATGAAAAAGACCACTGTTACGCCTAGGCCACTATTTAAAACAAAGTTATTTAAAAATGCACCAATGAACGGACGGTTGCGTAATACTGAGAAATCAATAAAAGGTACTTCATGTCGACGTTCGATGATGATGAATATCAACGTAGTGATGATAAAAATGCTCAGACAAATGAATGAAAATGTACTAAACCAACCTTGTTCGAATCCTTGTGTTAACAATAATGTAAAGCTACCAATCATAACAGCGAAAATCGACATACCTTTGTAATCGAATGGATGACGATGGCTATGTTGACTTACTTTTTCAGGTGTGCCTTTTAGAAGTAATATGGCAATGAAAGCAATGACTATACTAATGATGAAATTCGTTTGCCATCCGAAATTTGTGGCAATTAAACCGCCGATAACACCAGCTAGGCCGATGCCCCCAACAGTACTAATCATTAGATAACTAATCGCTCGTCTTAAATGTTCTCCTTTAAATTGATTATTTAAAACGCCAACTGTTGAAGGTA
>NZ_JACYHC010001251.1:0-626 GCF_017152085.1 Staphylococcus sp. EG-SA-2 | reverse complement strand
AAGATATCATTTAATAAGCTTATGTTATTTAGCAAGGCAAGCCACTCTCGATTCATGGCTTGCCTTATTTTATTGTATATTTTTAATTATCGTTGCTGGCCCTTGATTGACAATCGTATTAAAATGCCTTATTAAGTCAACTTTGTCTATACGGTTTGGATCTTCTACCCAATGTCTTATAAAAGACAATCCCGCACCTGAAACATAACTCATGAAATAAGAAAATGGTATACCATTAATTTGATCATTTTCATTTTTATAACGTTGTAAATGACACATAATTAAATCATAAAGTTTTTCGTGGATATTTGAATCTTTACCCATACGAAACATCAATTGATAAAATGCGATGTCTTTTTCTATCATTTCTATTAAAACGGTCATAATTTGATGTATGTTATCCGTGGATAACTTAACTGCTCCATTTAACTTCTCATCATGAATGAAGTCTCTTATTTCCTCCAACTGCTGGTCCTCTAATTTTTCAAGCAAATCATACTTATCATAATAATGCGTATAAAATGTACTACGGTTAACATCAGCTAAATCTGCAATTTGTTGCACAGTAATCTCTTCTAATTGGTGTTGATGTAAAAGTTCAATAAATGCATTTCTCATTGCAACTT
>NZ_JACYHC010001250.1:0-626 GCF_017152085.1 Staphylococcus sp. EG-SA-2 | reverse complement strand
TAATGTATGAATTTCAAAATCACTCAGTGGAATCAAATAAGCTTGATGACGACAGTAGCGAAACTGGTAAAACGCCAGAATACTCTTTAGATGAGTACTTAAGATATGGATTTGCAAATCAAAAAACGTCAGTCAAGATGACCTATAAAATAATTGGAGATTTTAAAAGAAAAATACCAATTGATGAATTAGGTAATAAAAATGGCTTAGAATATTGTAAAGAAGCAGTAGATTTGTTTGGTTGTATTATTTATCCAAATGATACGGAGATATGTTTTTATTCTCCTGAAACATTCTATCAAAGAAGCGAAAAAGTAATAAGGTATCAATATAATACTGATACTGTGTCTGCTACTGTCAGTACGTTGGAATTAAGAACAGCTATAAAAGTTTTTGGGAAAAAGTACACAGCCGAGGAAAAGAAAAATTATAATCCTATTAGAACAACTGACATTAAATATTCAAATGGTTTTATAAAAGAAGGTACTTATCGTACCGCAACAATTGGGTCTAAAGCTACTATTAACTTTGATTGCAAGTATGGTAATGAAACAGTTAGATTTACAATAAAAAAGGGCTCTCAAGGTGGAATATATAAGTTGATTTTAGACGGCAAGCAAATTAAG
>NZ_JACYHC010001249.1:0-9506 GCF_017152085.1 Staphylococcus sp. EG-SA-2 | reverse complement strand
CCACAACAACACATCAAAGTAACATGGCATGACACCAAGCTTCCACAACAACACGCCATTACATCGCATCATCATACTACAACTTCAATGTCTAGTCGTGATAATTCCATTCCGTAAAAAACTGTTTCAAGTACATCATCATAAAGTCGTGACGTTCTTTAGCAATCATCTTCGCCGTATCTGTATGCATTAAAGATTCTAACTTAAGTAATTTTTCAAAGAAATGTTTAATTGCAGATGGTGGCAACTGTTCAACTAAATCATCATTAATCTTATCTAGTGACATATGTTCTGTCCACATTGGTTCACCAAAGTGTCCTGCAAATTGAAATGTTCGTGCAACACCTATAGCGCCTATAGCATCAAGACGATCTGCATCCCTGACAATTTGACCTTCTAAAGATAAAGTGACATGATCGTTTTTGCCATTGCGATAGCTCATATTATTAATAATAAATAAAATATGCTCTTGATCTTCGGTTGATAGTGATAAAGAAGATAAAAATGACTTCAATTCAACATATTGTTTGTTAGCATCTACAACTTTTTCGTCAACGGTATCATGAAGCAAACATGCGAGTTCAATGACTAAAGTATCATTAACACCTTCATTTTCAGCGATTGATTTAGCTAAAGCAGTGACACGATATACATGCGCAATATCATGGCCTGTATAATCATTTTGATGAATAGATTCCATATATTTTTTGGCAGCACTAATGACGTCTGATTGTTGCATTAAAGTTACACTCCTCATATTTCTATTTTATAAGATAGGTGACAATAATTGTGAAATACCTTCTTTAAATTTAATCCAAAGACTTCGCTTAGCATAACGTGCTTTTGTTAATTCAGAAGATACTGCTAAATCATCTATAAAAGCTTGTTTTAATTTTTTGGCAATTTGTTGGTCATAAATAAAAGCGTTGACTTCGAAATTCAATGTGAAACTGCGATGGTCCATATTAGCTGTTCCCACACTTGCAATTTCATCATCTATAACAAGTGTTTTTGAGTGTAAAAAGCCATTGTCGTAGTGAAATACTTTAACACCGGCATCTAATAAGGATGCTGCATTTTTTAAAGTAGCCCAAAAAACAAACGGATGGTCAGGTTTATTAGGAATCATGATATTGACATCAACACCACCTAATGCCGCAATTTTAATAGAATCTAAAAAGGCTTGATCAGGTATGAAATAGGGAGATTGAATATAAATCGATTTTTTAGCAGATGAAATCATTTTCAAATAGCCGTATTTAATCTGTTCCCATTCTTCGTCAGGACCACTAGAAGCTATTTGAACGCCAATTGTTCCACCAGAATTTACATCTGGGAAATAACGATCATCATAGGAGATGTGGTCACGTGTGGCTTGTGAATTCCAATCTAGAATAAATCGTAATTGCAATGCATTCACTGCATCCCCGACAATTCGTAAATGCGTATCTCGCCAATAGCCGAATTTTTTTGATTTACCTAAGTACTCATCACCAACATTAAAACCACCAACATATCCAATTTGCCCATCTATTACAACAATTTTTCGATGGTTTCGATTGTTCATACGCAAGTTAATTAAAGGTAATTTTGATGGGAAAAATGCTTCAGCATGTCCACCTTTATTGCGAAACGGGCGTAAGCCTTTTTTACGCAGTCCACGAGAACCCATGTCATCATAAAGAATTTTAACTTCTACACCTTGTTCCGCTTTTTTACCAAGTTCATTTAAAATGGTACGACCTAATTCATCATTTTGAATAATATAGTACTGAAAATGAATATAATCAGTAGCATTACGGATGTCTTGTATTAGGTCATCAAATTTTTCTTGGCCGTCTGTGTATATTTTTAAATCGTTGTCTGTTGTTAAAAATGCTGCGTTATTATATAACAACATTTGAATCATTTCTTTAAATTTTACAATTTGATAATTGGAATTTGAAAAGTTTTCATTTTTTAAAGCAGCTAATTGCTCATCAACGATTAACTCTAATCCTTTTTTATCTTCCTTATCAATTTTGAAAATTTGGTCACGTTGAATTTGTCGTCCTAATAGTAAGTATAAAATGAAGCCGAATAAAGGCAAGAAAACTAAGACTAGTAACCAAGCCCAGATAGAATTGGCAGAACGTCTTTCCATGAAAATAATGGTAAAGGCGAATAATAAGTTTAAAATAAATGCACCAATAAATATTGAATTTAAAATAATATTAGAATGCTTGAGTGCAATGGATAATAACTCTATCATTTGAAACCTCCCATCGAAAATCTTAAACGAGTAGTATATCTTATTAATTGTATCATGAAGCAATTTAAATATCATGACAATTTAGTTTGAAAAACACACTTTGTGTTGACGTTGTGTTTTATGGGATATAGTATAGTAAGGAATGTAAATGAAGGAGTGAATGCTATGACTGAACAAGATAATGCACATCATTCTGAACAAATAAAAACGAATCTTAAATCACGTTTAAATCGAATTGAAGGACAAGTGAGAGCGATTAATCGCATGATTGAAGAAGATGTCTATTGTGATGATGTCCTTACGCAAATAAGAGCGACACGTTCGGCGTTAAACAGTGTTGCGATAAAGTTATTAGAACAACATATGAAAAGTTGTATTATGAATAAAGTTAATCAAGGTGCTCAGGAAGAGGCAATGGAAGAGTTATTAGTGACTTTTCAAAAATTGATTAAAGACTAAAGGAGTTTAAGATGATACATCAAAATACGATTTACACAGCGGGAATTGAAACAGAAGAACAAGTAAGTCAATTGACAGAACGCATTTCAAATATGATAGGTGTTCATCAAGTGAATATTAATATAATAGATGGTCAAGTAACTGTATCGTATGAGACACCAGCAAATTTGAATAGTATTGAAAAAGAAATCTATGATGAAGGATACAAAATTGTAATTTAGGGTATAATGTAGAGTGCGCTATAGATTTTAATTTTGAAAATAAATTAAAAATTTTGTAAATGATGTAGTAAAGGTATGTCGAATAGGGTAAGATAATATTGAAAGCGATCCAAACGAGGTGATAATAATGAAACGTCCTGAAAAGATTCAAAATGTAGTCAAACTATTGTCATCATTAGGTGTGAATATTAAAAAAACTAAATCTCGTTTAGACATTATTAATACTTTGCCAGCATCTAATAAAGTAAGTCACGAATTAAAATAATTGACTGTGATTGTGAATCACACACCGTTAAAGCTATCGTCGGACTATTCGATGATAGCTTTTTTGACTGGATTTACTAAAATGAAAGCAAGTACTATATAACAAAATCCCTCTTTAGAGTGTACATTTTACAATGTGTACTTCAAAGAGGGATTGTTATTATCGAGTAATATCTATATATGACATTTTAAATCGACGACGTAAATAGACTATATAACGTCATCTTGAAAAGTTATGATATTTGAAACTCAAAATAGTTTAAATTAATTACTTTTTGGATGGTATAAATCGACATATCGTTTTGGTTCATGATAATAAATTGATAAGACTATACCTATTCCAGTCATCATACTCCATAGCGCACTACCACCATAACTAATAAATGGTAATGGAATACCAGTGATTGGTAACAACTGAATTGTCATACCAATATTTTGTAAAATATGGAACACAAGTAAAGTGACGAAACCAACGATAAAGATTTTGTTAAATTGATCTTCAATTTTCGCAGCTAATCTTATTAGATGGAAGATTAAAAATAAAAATATTAAGATCAATATGACAGAACCGATAAAGCCAAGTTCCTCTCCAATCACTGAAAAGATAAAGTCAGTATGATTTTCAGGTATATAAACTTCACCGTGATTGTATCCTTTACCTAGTAACTGTCCAGAACCGATAGCTTTAAGTGATTCAGTTAAATGATAGCCATCACCACTACTATATGTATAGGGGTCAAGCCATGAATTGATTCGTCCCATTTGATACAGTTGGACACCTAATAAATTTTCAATTAATGCGGGTGCATATAGAATACCTAAAATGACTGTCATTGCACCAACAATACCTGTAATAAAGATAGGTGCTAAGATACGCCATGTTATACCACTTACTAACATCACACCTGCAATAATAGCAGCTAATACTAATGTAGTTCCTAGGTCATTTTGCAGTAATATTAAAATACTTGGTACTAACGAGACACCAATAATTTTGAAAAATAATAACAAATCACTTTGGAATGATTTATTGAATGTGAATTGATTATGTCTAGAAACGACACGCGCTAATGCTAAAATTAAAATAATTTTCATGAATTCAGATGGCTGAATACTGATAGGGCCAAACGTGTACCAACTTTTGGCACCATTGATAATAGGTGTAATAGGTGACTCAGGAATAACGAGCAAGCCTATTAATAATAGACAGATTAAGAAATACAATAAATATGTATAATGTTTAATCTTTTTAGGTGAAATAAACATGATGATACCTGCAAAAATTGCACCTAAAATGTAATAAAAAATTTGTCTGATACCGAAATTAGCACTGTATTGACCACCGCCCATTGCCGAGTTAATAAGCAGAACACTGAAAATTGCTAAAACAGCTATAGTGGCTACTAATACCCAGTCTACTTTGCGAAGCCAATGCTTATCCGGCTGTTGACGAGATGAATAATTCATTGCAAACTCCTTTTATACTCACTAATGTTTATATCAATTTTACATGACTTTTTAAAAATTAGCTAGAATATCACAGTGATATCAGCTATAGATTTCAATTTGAATTAGGAATAAAATAGAAGGGAATATTGTTCTGATTATAAATGAATCAACATAGATACAGACACATAAGTCCTCGTTTTTAAAATGCAAAATAGCATTAAAATGTGATACTATTAAGATTCAAAGATGCGAATAAATCAATTAACAATAGGACTAAATCAATATTAATTTATATTAAGGTAGCAAACCCTGATATATCATTGGAGGAAAACGAAATGACAAAAGAAAATATTTGTATCGTTTTTGGAGGGAAAAGTGCAGAACACGAAGTATCGATTCTGACAGCACAAAATGTATTAAATGCAATAGATAAAGACAAATATCATGTTGATATCATTTATATTACCAATGATGGTGATTGGAGAAAGCAAAATAATATTACAGCTGAAATTAAATCTACTGATGAGCTTCATTTAGAAAATGGAGAGGCGCTTGAGATTTCACAGCTATTGAAAGAAAGTAGTTCAGGACAACCATACGATGCAGTATTCCCATTATTACATGGTCCTAATGGTGAAGATGGCACGATTCAAGGGCTTTTTGAAGTTTTGGATGTACCATATGTAGGAAATGGTGTATTGTCAGCTGCAAGTTCTATGGACAAACTTGTAATGAAACAATTATTTGAACATCGAGGGTTACCACAGTTACCTTATATTAGTTTCTTACGTTCTGAATATGAAAAATATGAACATAACATTTTAAAATTAGTAAATGATAAATTAAATTACCCAGTCTTTGTTAAACCTGCTAACTTAGGGTCAAGTGTAGGTATCAGTAAATGTAATAATGAAGCGGAACTTAAAGAAGGTGTTAAAGAAGCATTCCAATTTGACCGTAAGCTTGTTATAGAACAAGGCGTTAACGCACGTGAAATTGAAGTAGCAGTTTTAGGAAATGACTATCCTGAAGCGACATGGCCAGGTGAAGTCGTAAAAGATGTCGCGTTTTACGATTACAAATCAAAATATAAAGATGGTAAGGTTCAATTACAAATTCCAGCTGACTTAGACGAAGATGTTCAATTAACGCTTAGAAATATGGCATTAGAGGCATTCAAAGCGACAGATTGTTCTGGTTTAGTCCGTGCTGATTTCTTTGTAACAGAAGACAACCAAATATATATTAATGAAACAAATGCAATGCCTGGATTTACGGCTTTCAGTATGTATCCAAAGTTATGGGAAAATATGGGCTTATCTTATCCAGAATTGATTACAAAACTTATCGAGCTTGCTAAAGAACGTCACCAGGATAAACAGAAAAATAAATACAAAATTGACTAACTGAGGTTGTTATTATGATTAATGTTACATTAAAGCAAATTCAATCATGGATTCCTTGTGAAATTGAAGATCAATTTTTAAATCAAGAGATAAATGGAGTCACAATTGATTCACGAGCAATTTCTAAAAATATGTTATTTATACCATTTAAAGGTGAAAATGTTGACGGTCATCGCTTTGTCTCTAAAGCATTACAAGATGGTGCTGGGGCTGCTTTTTATCAAAGAGGGACACCTATAGATGAAAATGTAAGCGGGCCTATTATATGGGTTGAAGACACATTAACGGCATTACAACAATTGGCACAAGCTTACTTGAGACATGTAAACCCTAAAGTAATTGCCGTCACAGGGTCTAATGGTAAAACAACGACTAAAGATATGATTGAAAGTGTATTGCATACCGAATTTAAAGTTAAGAAAACGCAAGGTAATTACAATAATGAAATTGGTTTACCTTTAACTATTTTGGAATTAGATAATGATACTGAAATATCAATATTGGAGATGGGGATGTCAGGTTTCCATGAAATTGAATTTCTGTCAAACCTCGCTCAACCAGATATTGCAGTTATAACTAATATTGGTGAGTCACATATGCAAGATTTAGGTTCGCGCGAGGGGATTGCTAAAGCTAAATCTGAAATTACAATAGGTCTAAAAGATAATGGTACGTTTATATATGATGGCGATGAACCATTATTGAAACCACATGTTAAAGAAGTTGAAAATGCAAAATGTATTAGTATTGGTGTTGCTACTGATAATGCATTAGTTTGTTCTGTTGATGATAGAGATACTACAGGTATTTCATTTACGATTAATAATAAAGAACATTACGATCTGCCAATATTAGGAAAGCATAATATGAAAAATGCGACGATTGCCATTGCGGTTGGTCATGAATTAGGTTTGACATATAACACAATCTATCAAAATTTAAAAAATGTCAGCTTAACTGGTATGCGTATGGAGCAACATACATTAGAAAATGATATTACTGTGATAAATGATGCCTATAATGCAAGTCCTACAAGTATGAGAGCAGCTATTGATACACTGGGTACTTTGACAGGGCGTCGCATTCTAATTTTAGGAGATGTTTTAGAATTAGGTGAAAATAGCAAAGAAATGCATATCGGTGTAGGTAATTATTTAGAAGAAAAGCATATAGATGTGTTGTATACGTTTGGTAATGAAGCGAAGTATATTTATGATTCGGGCCAGCAACATGTCGAAAAAGCACAACACTTCAATTCTAAAGACGATATGATAGAAGTTTTAACAAGCGATTTAAAAGCGCATGACCGTGTATTAGTTAAAGGATCACGTGGTATGAAGTTAGAAGAAGTTGTAAATGCTTTAATTTCATAGAGATTAGTCGAGCGACCTTTTACTTATAAAAATGATTTGAATTAATACTAAAAGATTACAAAGAAGAGGTGGTTTTGTGTGTAAATACAAAATTGCCTTTTTCTTTTTATGTTAAATCTATAAATTTGAAACTAAATCAAGGTTAATTCTATGTACACACTTTATATAGGAAGTAGTTTGAATGTTTATATAATGTTTTACAAAAAGATGTAGTATTATAATGTCTAATTTCACATGTGTTTCAGTAAAATTTGTTGTGGAATGTTAACGATATACGTATTTTATAAAAAATTTTTTATAATGATTATTCGAATGATGCGTAACGCTTACATCTTATCTAATGCTAGCTTTTTGACAAAAATATGACAATCAATTAATGTGATTCTAATAAATATTCGCAAATTGCTTTATTGCGATTAAATTTTTTTGGTGGTACTATATAGAAGTTGATGAAATATTAATGAACTTATATGCAAAAGTATATTGAGAAATAAACAGGTAAAAAGGAGAATTATTTTGCAAAATTTTAAAGAACTAGGGATTTCGGATAATACGGTTCAGTCACTTGAATCAATGGGATTTAAAGAGCCGACACCTATCCAAAAAGACAGTATCCCTTATGCGTTACAAGGAATTGATATCCTTGGGCAAGCTCAAACCGGTACAGGTAAAACAGGAGCATTCGGTATTCCTTTAATTGAGAAAGTAGTAGGGAAACAAGGGGTTCAATCGTTGATTTTAGCACCTACAAGAGAATTGGCAATGCAGGTAGCTGAACAATTAAGAGAATTTAGCCGTGGACAAGGTGTCCAAGTTGTTACTGTATTCGGTGGTATGCCTATCGAACGCCAAATTAAAGCCTTGAAAAAAGGCCCACAAATCGTAGTCGGAACACCTGGGCGTGTTATCGACCATTTAAATCGTCGCACATTAAAAACGGACGGAATTCATACTTTGATTTTAGATGAAGCTGATGAAATGATGAATATGGGATTCATCGATGATATGAGATTTATTATGGATAAAATTCCAGCAGTACAACGTCAAACAATGTTGTTCTCAGCTACAATGCCTAAAGCAATCCAAGCTTTAGTACAACAATTTATGAAATCACCAAAAATCATTAAGACAATGAATAATGAAATGTCTGATCCACAAATCGAAGAATTCTATACAATTGTTAAAGAATTAGAGAAATTTGATACATTTACAAATTTCCTAGATGTTCATCAACCTGAATTAGCAATCGTATTCGGACGTACAAAACGTCGTGTTGATGAATTAACAAGTGCTTTGATTTCTAAAGGATATAAAGCTGAAGGCTTACATGGTGATATTACACAAGCGAAACGTTTAGAAGTATTAAAGAAATTTAAAAATGACCAAATTAATATTTTAGTCGCTACTGATGTAGCAGCAAGAGGACTAGATATTTCTGGTGTGAGTCATGTTTATAACTTTGATATACCTCAAGATACTGAAAGCTATACACACCGTATTGGTCGTACGGGTCGTGCTGGTAAAGAAGGTATCGCTGTAACGTTTGTTAATCCAATCGAAATGGATTATATCAGACAAATTGAAGATGCAAACGGTAGAAAAATGAGTGCACTTCGTCCACCTCATCGTAAAGAAGTACTTCAAGCACGTGAAGATGACATCAAAGAAAAAGTTGAAAACTGGATGTCTAAAGAGTCAGAATCACGCTTGAAACGCATTTCTACAGAGTTGTTAAATGAATATAACGATGTTGATTTAGTTGCTGCACTTTTACAAGAGTTAGTAGAAGCGAACGATGAAGTTGAAGTTCAATTAACTTTTGAAAAACCATTATCTCGCAAAGGCCGTAACGGTAAACCAAGCGGTTCTCGTAACAGAAATAGTAAGCGTGGTAATCCTAAATTTGACAGTAAGAGTAAACGTTCAAAAGGATACTCAAGTAAAAAGAAAAGTACAAAAAAATTCGACCGTAAAGAGAAGAGCAGCGGTGGAAGCAGACCTATGAAAGGTCGCACATTTGCTGACCATCAAAAATAATTTATAGATTAAGAGCTTAAAGATGTAATGTCTTGAGCTCTTTTTT
>NZ_JACYHC010001248.1:0-626 GCF_017152085.1 Staphylococcus sp. EG-SA-2 | reverse complement strand
TCTAAAACCTTTCTTACGGTATCTTTTTCCTTCATGCTTAAATTCATATTGCCATTTTTTACCATCGTAACAACGTGTTTTCATGCGTTCCCTCCTCAAAATTGGCAAAAAATAATAAGGGTAGGCGAGCTACCCGAAAAATAATGATTATAATATAATTAATAGGTTTATTTTGTTTCTTTATAAGAGATATCGACATCCAAATGGAATTTCTCAGACTCTACAGTTTTATTGTCTTCATAAATTTTTAAAAAACTTTTTGGTAGCCCATCATCTCCTGTGTAGAATAAATCATATGAAAAGGTGTCATTATTATTTAAATGAAACGTTACTTTACCAATATTAAACCCAGAATAAAATTTTGATTTATGACCGTATTCTTCTCCTTTTTTAGTGCCGTTATGTCCATAAATGTTGTATTCTTCTTGAAGGTACCTTCTTAATTTGATATCAATCTCTTGAGCGGTAACAAATTTTTTATTTGTCGAAACTTTATTGGTAGAAATAGTTTTGTGATTTCCATTGATCCATATATTTATAGGTATATTTCTAGGTTTATCTAGATATTCGTTAGTAGCTGTGATTCCACCATATATGTATTTAGTGTTACACTGGCCATTATAACT
>NZ_JACYHC010001247.1:0-626 GCF_017152085.1 Staphylococcus sp. EG-SA-2 | reverse complement strand
AGACTTAGTAATGTTGATACTATGAAAGTAACGCTTTACAGTAATGGAAGTAATTATGATAAAGAGGCTTTACTAATAAATAAAGATGAGTTTTGTCCTTTAAGGAAAATAACTTTAGATAATAAGCTTGATTCACAACGGGTAATGGAAATTGATTCATTGGCAGCAATAATAAACTTAGTTAAACAAGGAAAAGGAAAGGCTTTATTACCTATGACTTTTGAGAATAAAAGAGATATAGTACAGGACATTTCTAAGATATTTGAAGTTAACTACTATACTTATAATCATATTATGCATCATTAATTGAAAGTTGATTGAGTTTAAATTACAGGAACGATTTTAAAAGTCTAGTAGTTAGAATGAGCGATGTGACAGAAAAGAAATTATGCCTTTTATTTTGTAAATTCGTTGTTTTAAAGTAAAGGTCCTTGTAGTATAGGAAAAAGTGGATGACTTCTCCGCCTTTACCACCCTTTCAAGCATAATGATAACTGCTAGTCAAGTCCAGACTCCTGTGTAAAATGCTATACAATGTTTTTACCATTTCTACTTATCAAAATTGATGTATTTTCTTGAAGAATAAATCCATTCATCATGTAGGTCCATAAGAACGGCTCCAATTA
>NZ_JACYHC010001246.1:0-627 GCF_017152085.1 Staphylococcus sp. EG-SA-2 | reverse complement strand
GACTGACATTAACACTCGTTTAATTAAAATTAAATCATGGTTAATGAAGAACTAATTAATATTCAATGGACATCACTTTCAGAAGTAATGTGAATTTTTAGTACGCTCATACCCTGCGTTATAAAACGTAAAAAAAGCCTAACGACAAGGTTGTTTTAAATACGCTCCTTTATGTAAGGTGTACGTATCTATTCAACATTTCATCGCTAAGCTGCTTCAAATTTATTACTTTAGAGTCATTGATTACTTACTTTAAATTTGATTAATAGTCACTGCTATATTTTGAATATCCTTACTATTCAACACATCGCCCATGTGCTCGAATTGCAATTTATCACCTAAATCAATTTCTTGCTTTTCTCCATCTTTCAAATTGAAAGTGATCTTACCGTATTTAGTCGTACCTTTATATAAACCATAATTTTTAACTAAATGTTGTCTAATTTTGAAATCAAGTTCTTTCAGTGAAACTTCTTCTTTATTAATTAAAAATGAGTCAATTGATGCATCTAAATTTCCGCCATACACTTTTTTTATAAATAAAGGTGTATTAGTTTCAGAAGATTGGTTATTTTTCTTCGTTACACCACCAACAGTAGATAGTCTACCGTTTGGATCAATTAATTC
>NZ_JACYHC010001245.1:0-627 GCF_017152085.1 Staphylococcus sp. EG-SA-2 | reverse complement strand
ATGGTATTGATGATGAAAATGCAACAAAACAAACTCAAAAATATCGTGACGCTGAACAAAGTAAGAAAACTGCTTATGATCAAGCTGTAGCTGCTGCGAAAGCAATTTTAAATAAACAAACAGGTTCAAATTCAGATAAAGCAGCAGTTGACCGTGCATTACAACAAGTAACAAGTACGAAAGATGCATTGAATGGTGATGCAAAACTGGCAGAAGCGAAAGCGGCAGCTAAACAAAACTTAGGCACTTTAAACCATATTACGAATGCACAACGTACTGCGTTAGAAGGTCAAATCAATCAAGCGACGACTGTTGATGGCGTTAATACTGTA
Organism: Staphylococcus sp. EG-SA-2; assembly: GCF_017152085.1. Classification (NCBI taxonomy): domain Bacteria; kingdom Bacillati; phylum Bacillota; class Bacilli; order Caryophanales; family Staphylococcaceae; genus Staphylococcus; species Staphylococcus sp. EG-SA-2. The sequence continues at coordinate 295 of NZ_JACYHC010001245.1, read as the reverse complement.
AAAACAAATGCCAATACATTAGACGACGCAATGAATAGCTTACAAGGTGCAATCAATGATAAAGATGCTACATTAAGAAATCAAAATTATCTTGATGCAGATGAATCAAAACGAAATGCATATACGCAAGCTGTCACAGCGGCTGAAGGCATTTTAAATAAACAAACTGGTGGTAACACATCTAAAGCAGACGTTGATAATGCATTAAATGCAGTTACAAGAGCGAAAGCGGCTTTAAATGGTGCTGAAAACTTAAGAAATGCGAAAACTTCAGCAACAAATACGATTAATGGTT
>NZ_JACYHC010001244.1:0-627 GCF_017152085.1 Staphylococcus sp. EG-SA-2 | reverse complement strand
ATGGTATTGATGATGAAAATGCAACAAAACAAACTCAAAAATATCGTGACGCTGAACAAAGTAAGAAAACTGCTTATGATCAAGCTGTAGCTGCTGCGAAAGCAATTTTAAATAAACAAACAGGTTCCAATTCAGATAAAGCAGCAGTTGACCGTGCATTACAACAAGTAACAAGTACGAAAGATGCATTGAATGGGGATGCTAAACTGGCAGAAGCGAAAGCGGCAGCTAGACAAAACTTAGGTACTTTAAACCATATTACGAATGCACAACGTACTGCGTTAGAAGGTCAAATCAATCAAGCGACGACTGTTGATGGCGTTAATACTGTAAAAACAAATGCCAATACATTAGACGGCGCTATGAATAGCTTACAAGGTGCAATCAATGATAAAGATGCGACATTAAGAAATCAAAATTATCTTGATGCAGATGAATCAAAACGAAATGCATATACGCAAGCTGTCACAGCGGCTGAAGGCATTTTAAATAAACAAACAGGTGGTAACACATCTAAAGCAGACGTTGATAATGCATTAAATGCAGTTACAAGAGCGAAAGCGGCTTTAAATGGTGCTGAAAACTTAAGAAATGCGAAAACTTCAGCAACAAATACGATTAATGGTT
>NZ_JACYHC010001243.1:0-629 GCF_017152085.1 Staphylococcus sp. EG-SA-2 | reverse complement strand
TTTTTATGATTGGTGCAACAGTTGAAAATGATAATGCCAAATTATGCTATATCTATAAATTCAGAGCGCGATTTGCAGTACTTGCCCATCTTTTAACACAGCGGGAAGGCTTACCAGCTAAACAAGATGTCATTGAAAATTATCAAAAAAATCAAATGTATTTAGATGATTATTCATGTTGTGAAGTGTCATGCACATGTTAGAAGTGAAATATGATATGAGAACTGGGCATTATACGCCCATACCTAATGAACCTCATTATTTAGTTATTAGTCATGCGGATAAACTTACCGCAACAGAAAAAGCGAAATTAAGATTATTAATCATAAAACAGAAGTTAGATATTTCATTGGCAGAAAGTGTAGTTTCTTCGCCTATAGCGAGCGAACATGTGATAGAACAATTGACACTATTTCAACATGAGCGACGACATTTAAGGCCTAAAATAAGTGCGACATTTTTAGCCTGGTTGTTGATATTTTTAATGTTTGCATTACCAATCGGTATCGCTTATCAATTTTCAGATTGGTTTCAAAATCAGTATGTATCAGCATGGATAGAATATTTAACTCAAACAACATTGCTCAATCACGATATATTACAGCATATATTATTTGGTGATTATGGTG
>NZ_JACYHC010001242.1:0-629 GCF_017152085.1 Staphylococcus sp. EG-SA-2 | reverse complement strand
TTTTTATGATTGGTGCAACAGTTGAAAATGATAATGCCAAATTATGCTATATCTATAAATTCAGAGCGCGATTTGCAGTACTTGCCCATCTTTTAACACAGCGGGAAGGCTTACCAGCTAAACAAGAGGTCATTGAAAATTACCAAAAAAATCAAATGTATTTAGATGATTATTCATGTTGTGAAGTGTCATGCACATGTTAGAAGTGAAATATGATATGAGAACTGGGCATTATACGCCCATACCTCATGAACCTCATTATTTGGTTATTAGCCATGCGGATAAACTTACCGCAACAGAAAAAGCGAAATTAAGATTATTAATCATAAAACAGAAATTAGATATTTCATTGGCAGAAAGTGTAGTTTCTTCGCCTATAGCGAGTGAACATGTGATAGAACAATTGACACTATTTCAACATGAGCGACGACATTTAAGACCTAAAATAAGTGCGACATTTTTAGCCTGGTTGTTGATATTTTTAATGTTTGCATTGCCAATTGGTATCGCTTATCAATTTTCAGATTGGTTTCAAAATCAGTATGTATCAGCATGGATAGAATATTTAACTCAAACAACATTGCTCAATCACGATATATTACAGCATATATTATTTGGTGATTATGGTG
>NZ_JACYHC010001241.1:0-630 GCF_017152085.1 Staphylococcus sp. EG-SA-2 | reverse complement strand
ATTAGCATTTAACTCTGATTTCGCGAATACATTTTGCTCATACCCTCTTGTAAAATCTTTAGATTTATCAATTTCATCTGCATATGCTTTGTTCGACATACCCAATGCCAAAAACATACCTATTGAATAGCGTACTTTACTTTGTTGTTTATTCATGATGGAACACTCCTTACAATAATATATAAACATTATAACATAGTGCACTATATATTTTAATTAAAATTTTCTTTGTTTTATAAAGCTATTGTAGGAGGTAAAATAATTAACTTGTCTTTCCAAAATATGAAAAGTGTACTAAAATTCATTGCACGACAAATAGCCCATTTCCGATACTTTTATAAAGTATGGAATGGGCTATAGCCATTTATATCATCTTTTAACTTTATTTATTAACTGTTAATAATGATTCATAAATACCTGCTTCTTTAGCAGCTTCAATTAATGTTGAACCAATTTCTGAAGGTGTTGCCGCTGTTTTCACACCACAACTATTTAATGTTTTTATTTTCTCTTCAGCAGTACCTTTACCACCTGAAATGATTGCACCAGCATGTCCCATACGTTTTCCAGGAGGTGCTGTTTGTCCACCGATAAAGCCTACAACTGGTTTTGTCATATTCGCTTTAATCC
>NZ_JACYHC010001240.1:0-631 GCF_017152085.1 Staphylococcus sp. EG-SA-2 | reverse complement strand
ATATTTTAAGACATCCCGCAAATGATTTTGTACGTGATTTTATAGGACAAAATAGACTGATTCAAGACCGTCCCAATGACAAGACTGTAGAAGGTGTAATGATTAAACCAATCACGATACAGGCAGATGCAACGCTTAATGATGCTGTTCATATTATGAGACAAAAGCGTGTTGATACTATTTTTGTAGTAGATAGTAATAACCATTTACTAGGTTTCTTAGACATTGAAGATATAAATCAGGGTATACGTGGACACAAAAGTTTACGAGACACCATGCAACAACATATTTATACCGTTCAAATTGATTCTAAATTACAAGATTCTGTACGTACGATTTTAAAAAGAAACGTTAGGAATGTACCTGTCGTAGATGATAAGCAACGTTTAGTAGGACTGATTACGCGTGCCAATGTTGTTGACATTGTATATGACACGATTTGGGGCGATAGTGAGGATGCAGTGCAAACAGAACATGTGGGGGAAGACACTGTGTCCTCAAAAATGCATGAGCAACACACTACTAATGTCAAAGTACGTGACATAGGAGATGATAAATCATGATTGAGTTCCTACATGAACATGGTGGACAGTTGATGTCGAAAACACTGGAACATTTTTATATTTCTATA
>NZ_JACYHC010001239.1:0-631 GCF_017152085.1 Staphylococcus sp. EG-SA-2 | reverse complement strand
ATATTTTAAGACATCCCGCAAATGATTTTGTACGTGATTTTATAGGACAAAATAGACTGATTCAAGACCGTCCCAATGACAAGACTGTAGAAGGTGTAATGATTAAACCAATCACGATACAGGCAGAAGCAACACTGAATGACGCCGTTCATATTATGAGACAAAAACGTGTTGATACTATTTTTGTCGTTGATAGTGACAACCATTTACTTGGATTCTTAGACATTGAGGATATTAATCAAGGTATACGAGGACACAAAACTTTGCGTGATATGATGCAACAACATATTTATACCGTTCAAATTGATTCGAAATTGCAAGATTCTGTACGCACGATTTTAAAAAGAAATATCAGAAATGTTCCTGTTGTAGATGATCAACAGCGTTTAGTAGGACTGATTACGCGTGCCAATGTTGTTGATATTGTATATGACACGATTTGGGGCGATAGTGAGGATACAGTGCAAGCAGAACATGTGGGGGAAGACACTGCGTCCTCAAAAGTGCATGAGCAACACACTACTAATGTCAAAGTACGTGACATAGGAGATGATAAATCATGATTGAGTTCCTACATGAACATGGTGGACAGTTGATGTCGAAAACACTGGAACATTTTTATATTTCTATA
>NZ_JACYHC010001238.1:0-26318 GCF_017152085.1 Staphylococcus sp. EG-SA-2 | reverse complement strand
AGGTCATAAGGGTCTGAACAATTCATCTCAGCCATATCATTAGGCTCCCCTAGTAGTTCCTTAGTATTCAATTGCAAATTAATCTTAGCAAACGGTTTCAACATTTTCAATTATTGTTGCTCAGTTGGGAGTGGGACAGAAATGATATTTTCGCAAAATTTATTTCGTCGTCCCACCCCGGCAAGGTTGACTAGAATTGAAAAAAGCTTGTTACAAGCGCATTTTCGTTCAGTCAACTACTGCCAATATAACTTCGTAGAGCATAGAACATTGATTTATGTCCCAGCCTGTATAATGACATATATTTGCGAAATAAAAAAACCGGAACATATCGAGAATTCCCCGATATATTCCAATCTAAAAGTTACTTATATAACTATTAATTAGCTATGCATAAATGGCTTATGCAGTAACCCAATGTCCAGCGCCACCAGTGTTATATAATTTTACTGCTGCGGCATCTTGAACACTTTCAGGAGCATTTGCTGGTGATACACCTTTATATTTAGCAGGTGCTACTGAATCCCAAGTTGATTGTAAGAATTGATACTTACCAGCTGCACCTGATGTTGGATTTACAGCATGAATATTGCCACCTGATTCACGTTGAGCAATTTGTTTTAGATGAGCATTCACATTTACTGATGAACCTTCTGATGCTTTTGATTCAGTTGGTGTTGCAGTAACTTGTGAATTGTTTGATGTTGATGCTTGTGGTTGTTGAGTTTGAGCATTTTGTGGTGCTTCAACTTCTTGTGATTGTACTTGATTAGCTTGAACAGCTGATGGTTCAACATTATTAGTTGCAGGTGCTTGTGCACTCATGTTTGCTCCATTAGCACCTGTTGCATGGTAATTCCAAGCAAAGTGTGTACCATCTGATTCAAAGTGATAAGTAAACCCTTCATAGTCAAATGTATAATTATAAGCCCCAGCTTCAATTGGTTTTTGATTTAATGTTTGATCATTTGATTGCGCCATTTGCGCTAAAGATGCTTTATTTAAGTCCGCTTCACTTGCATGGGCTTCGTGACCTGCATTTCCTGCTACGATTCCTAAACCTACTGCTAATGATGATGCGAGTAATGTTTTCTTCATAATCTTAAAATCCTCCTACAAGTAATTTGTTTCTCTAAAAGTTTTACAGAGACTACTGTAACATCTATAAAATCCGTGCAGGTTACAACAAAATAAAAAAATAGCCTTGTTTTTTACACAGTGATTACAACGAAATCCCCCATAATTTCAGATATGATTCTATCGAGAATTGTCATGACAGTAAAAATGTTTTTTATTTGCAATTTTTTATGTAATCGTTTTGCAATCTATGTCTATTTTCTATTAGAAAAACTACACAAAAAGACGACCTACACAACAGTACTAGTCATGTAAGTCGTTTTTAATTGAGTATATTTCAAGTTAATTAGATCTATAAAAAATTTAGGATGGATTAAATGTATATTAAGGATGTTTAGGATAATTGGATTTAAATTTCTAATAAGTCATGATTATCTATATTTTGAGAGTCAATATCTAAAATACTATCTGAGAGAATTTCATTATTTTGGGATTTAGGGGACATAAATTTTATTGTTTCAACATATAATTCAGTGACAAAGTGTGTTTGTCCGTCTTTATCATACTTTCTTGATCTCATTTGACCAGTTATACCAACCAATGTACCTTGATTAGTATATTTTTCTATATTAGAAGCTAACTTGCCAAATGCTTTACAGAATAAGTAATCACAGACGATTTCTCCATTTTCATCTTTATAATTTCGGTGCGTTGCAACACAAAACGTTGCAATTTTTCTATCCTCCTTTTCAAATATTTGTGCGTCTTTCGTCAGTCTCCCGACAATTACGATTTTATTTAGCATGTAGTGTGTGATTCACCTCCTATGCCTATATCTTAATTACTAGCTTAAAAATGGTCAAAATGGCAAATTTTATATAATTAATAGCTATAGCATCTCGTTATTTGTTATATTTAAAGAAATTAGTCATGAAATGACCTTAAATCTTCTAAATAATTCAAAAATCATAAATATTAAACTAATGGGATGTGGGAATATGAAAACTTTTAAAGCAGTAAGGTTTCAAATTGTGAATGAACACGGCAGAATTATAGAATATGAATTAGAAGATGGCGTAATAATTAATAAAGAGGAAAGTGGCACGGGTTGGTTGCTTGAAATTGTCATTTCTAATGAGCATTATGAAACATTTAAGGAATATCAAGACAATGAACAGTTATTGGATATTCGTGTCGTCATCACGCGTCCAGCCAATGATCCAGCTTTATTTGAATCTACTGTGAAAAGTATTAAAAATTTTAAAACAACAATGTCTATCGTATTTGAATGTCATATTTACACTTTACGTCAACAGTATGCTGAAAGTTTATTAGAACAACTTATTGATGATGGATTATCTGGTGAAGAATTAAAAAAATCATTTAATCGAATGATGCAGTCTAAACCAAAGTTAAAGGATGAAAAATTAGAAGAGTAAAATAAAAAACATTCAAAGATTATGCCAACACATTAAATCTTTGAATGTTTTTTTGTTTTATTTTACATCTTGAATTGCAAATGTAAGTTCACAACTACAAGCAAGTTGACCATCGACAGTAGCTTTAGCATTACCTTTACCGATTGGTCCTTTAATTTTAGTGATTTCTACTTCCAACGTTAAAGTATCACCAGGTACTACTTGACGTTTAAAACGACATTTATCAATACCAGCAAATAAAGCGATTTTACCTTTATTTTCTTCACTATTTAAAATAGCTACCGCACCTGTTTGAGCTAACGCTTCAGTAATTAATACGCCTGGCATTACCGCATACTCAGGAAAATGCCCTTGAAAGAATGGTTCGTTTCCTGATACTTGTTTAATAGCCACACAACGTTGACCTTCTTCATATTCAACTACTTTATCAATTAATAAAAATGGCTGTCTGTGAGGTATAATTTGTTTAATTTGGTTATAATCAAAAATTGTTTCCATGGTTGAAATCCTCCATTATATTAATTTACTGAATTAATCGTTAATACGTTCAATGTCTGCACCTAATTGCTTCAATTTACCGTGTAAGTCAACATAGCCTCTATCTAGGTGCGTTAATTCAGTAACGCTTGTTTTACCATCAGCAACTAATCCAGCTAAAATTAAGGCTGCTGCTGCTCTTAAATCAGTCGCTTTAACTTGTGCACCTTGCAATTGACTTTTACCTTCAAGTTTAGCACTACGACCTTCTACATTGATATTAGCATTCATACGTTTGAACTCTGCAACATGCATAAAACGGTTTTCAAAAACAGTTTCGGTTACGACTTTATGACCATTTGCCGTTAATAACAATGCCATCATTTGTGATTGCATATCAGTCGGGAATCCAGGATGTGGTAGTGTTTTGATGTCTACAGGTTGTAATTCCCCTTCAGCACGTACACGAATACCATCTTCTTGATAGTCCAATTCAACGCCCATTTCTTCTAGTTTATAGACTAAACTCGCCATATGTTCTTTGATTGCACCACGTACAAAAATATCACCACGCGTTATAGCACCAGCGATTAGTAATGTGCCTGCTTCAATTCTATCTGGAATGATAGCATGTTCTACACCATGTAATGATTCTACACCATTGATTGTAATTGTGTCTGTACCAGCACCAGTAATTCTACCACCCATTTCATTAATGTAGTTTGCTAAATCGACAATTTCAGGTTCTTTAGCTGCATTTTCAATTAAAGTCTTACCCTTAGCTAATGATGCTGCCATAATAATATTTTGTGTTGCTCCTACACTTGGAAAATCTAAATGAATTGATGTACCTTTTAATCCATCTTTAGCATTAGCATAAATATTACCATTTTCAAGATGAATTTCTGCGCCTAAAGCTTCAAAACCTTTAATGTGTTGCTCAATCGGTCTACTTCCAATTGCACAACCACCAGGCAATGCAACAATAGCATGTCCTAGTCTTGCTAAAAGAGGTCCCATAACTAAAATACTTGCACGCATTTTACTAACATATTCATATGGTGCCTCTTCATTTAGAGTCTTTGTTGCATCAACGACAACAGCATTTTCGTCCTTTTTGTATGTAACGTCAGCATTTAAAGTTGTTAATACATTATTTATTGTTTCTACATCACTTAAAGCTGGAACATTAACTAATTTACTCGGTTTATCAGAAGCTAATAAAGATGCTGTCAATATTGGTAATACTGCATTTTTAGCACCTTCTACTTTAACTTCACCCGTTAATTTATTTCCACCTTTGATTACTATTTTATCCATCGTAAATCCTCCACTTAGAACTCCTATTACTTTACATTTCCCTATTTTAAAATTATTTTAAGTCATTATTTAATTATATCTAGTTTTGATTACAAATCATAGAGTTAGACTTATTTTATTAAATATTTTACCTGCGTCGAGTATTGTAACAAATCTACAATAAAATTGCTTACTGCAGTGCCTAATAAAATAGCAACAAATATCATACACACTTGTAATTGAGTGGCGTATCCTTTTTTAAAAAATTGATCTAATCTAATTGATTGTAAAGCCCAATAGGCAATACAAATACATACAACATGTAACACTAAATGGATAACTGCATATTGTCCGATATAATCCATTTTATCACCTCATAAGATTACTGTATTACATTGTACATGAAAAATTTAAATAATGATACAAAGTTTAATACCCGTTTTTAGTAAAGTTTAAGCTAACTTACTATATAATTCTTTTTACATAAATATCATAACTATAAAATATCTTGGTATGAAAAAATGTAGATAATTTCAAAAAATGAAATGTCGACTGTAGATAGTGGTGAAGGAAATTTTGATTTTAGCAATCTATTAGTGATTGTAAAAAAGTAAAACTATTCTTGGGAGTCGGACATAAATCAATGTCTAGACTCTATAGTGTTGTATTTGGCAGTAGTTGACGGGGCCCCAACATAAAGAAATACTTTTTCTTTAAAAATTAGTATTTCTTATACATGAGTTTTACTCATGTATTCCTATTTTTAAATACACATTAGCTGTGTTTAATGATAAAGAACCACTACATCATAAATCTTTAATGGTTCTTTATCAATTCCTTCCCCCCTCTCATGTTTTGTATCTTTAAATCAATATAATTCAAAAAAGGGTCGAAGATATGAAATCACATCTTCGACCCTTTATTTACTATTTTAATTCAGCCACACGCAAACGGTTATTTGCTCTCTCTAAAGCTCTTTCGGCTCTATGAATATCAGTATTGTCGTCATCATTTTCCAAGTGAGACTCTGCTCTTGCTTTGGCTAATTTAGCTCTTTCAACATCAATTTCTCTTGCAGTTTCTGCAGTCTGAACAATGATTGAAACTTTATCTTTTCTAACTTCAACAAAGCCATCGCTTACAGCAATATATTCAGTTCCATCGTGAAATTTCACTTTTACAAAGCCTGTTTTTAAAGCAGCTACAGTTGGAATATGTCCACTCATGACACCTATCTCACCAGCTGTTGTTTGCATAACAACGAGTTCAACATTATCACGATTGTAAACAGAACCATTAGGAGTGACAATATCTAGGTTTAATGTATTCATTATCCATTCCTCCTAATTGTTATACTTCAACACCCATATCTTTAGCTTTTGCAATAACATCATCCATGCTACCAACTAAACGGAATGCATCTTCTGGAATATGGTCATATTTACCATCTAAGATATCTTTAAAGTTTGCAACTGTTGTCTTAACAGGTACATAAGAACCTTTTTGACCAGTAAATTGTTCCGCTACGTGGAAGTTTTGAGATAAGAAGAATTGAATTCTACGTGCGCGTTCAACTGTTTGTTTATCTTCATCAGATAATTCGTCCATACCTAAGATAGCAATGATATCTTGCAATTCACGGTATTTTTGAAGTGTTGATTGTACATCACGAGCTACTTCATAATGTTCTTGACCTACAATTGATGGTTCCAATGCTCTTGATGTAGACGCTAATGGATCCACGGCTGGATAAATACCCATTTCAGTTAATTTACGTTCTAAGTTAGTAGTTGCATCTAAATGGGCAAACGCTGTCGCAGGCGCTGGGTCAGTATAGTCATCGGCAGGTACGAATACCGCTTGAATAGAAGTAACTGATCCTTTTGTTGTAGACGTAATACGTTCTTGTAATTGTCCCATTTCAGTAGCAAGTGTTGGTTGGTAACCTACTGCAGAAGGCATACGACCTAATAATGCAGATACCTCAGAACCAGCTTGTGTAAATCTGAAAATGTTATCGATGAATAATAATACGTCTTGACCTTGTTCGTCACGGAAATATTCAGCCATTGTTAAACCAGATAATGCAACACGCATACGTGCACCAGGTGGCTCATTCATTTGCCCGAATACCATGGCTGTTTTCTTAATTACACCACTGTCATTCATTTCGAAGTATAAATCGTTACCTTCACGAGTACGTTCACCTACACCGGCGAATACAGAAATACCACCGTGCTCTTGAGCGATGTTGTTAATTAATTCTTGGATTAATACTGTTTTACCTACACCGGCACCACCGAACAATCCGATTTTACCACCTTTAATATAAGGTGCTAGTAAATCTACTACTTTAATACCTGTTTCTAAAATTTGAACTTCTGTTGAAAGTTCATCGAATGCTGGTGCTTGACGATGGATAGGATCGCGGCGAACAGAATCACTAATTTCTTCTTTAAGGTCAATTGTTTCACCTAGTACATTAAATACACGACCTAATGTTTCGTCACCAACAGGTACACTAATTTCTTTGCCTGTATCTTTTACATCCATGCCTCTTTGGACACCATCAGTTGAATCCATCGCAATTGTACGAACAACGTCGTCACCTAATTGCAGCGCAACTTCTAATGTTAGTTGTATTGTACCTTCTTCTTTAGGCACATCAATAACCAAGGCGTTATTAATTTTAGGAACTTCGTTATGTTCAAATCGAACATCAATTACAGGACCCATAACTTGAGTTACACGGCCAATTCCCATGCTATTTTCCTCCTTTAAATATTATTCAAGCGCTGCGGAACCACCAACAATTTCAGTAATTTGTTGCGTAATTTCTGCTTGTCTCGCTCTGTTATATTCTAATGATAAGTCATCAATAAGTTCAGTTGCATTATCAGTGGCATTTTTCATCGCAGTCATACGTGTTGCATGCTCACTTGCTTTTGCGTCTAATATTGTTCCGTAAATCAAACTCTCAACATATTGAGGCAAGATTACACTTAAGATAGATTCTTTATCTGGCTCAAATTCATAAGAAGACAAATGACCATGCCCCTTACTAGAATCCTCTTGAGATAATGGTAATACTTGTCTAGATGTAGGCTTGTTTTCAAGAACGCTGACATAATGACTATAGTATATATTTAATTCATCAATTTCTTCTTCACTGTATAAGTCTATAGCATGGTTAGCTAGTGCTTGAACAGATTTGAAAGAAGGTTGATCAGGTACGTCTACTTGAGAATACTCAATGTCATAACCTCTATTTTTTAGGAAATCAACACCTTGTTGCCCTAAAACTACAATACTGTATTCGCTACTATCTTGATGTTTCGCTTCAATATCAGTAATCAATTTTTTAAGCACGTTTGCACTATATGCACCTGCTAAACCTTTATCACTCGTGATAACTAAATATCCACTTCTAGTAATTTTACGAGGTCTTAGCATTGGATGGTTTGTATTGCTACTTGCCCCTGCAACTGCAGTAATTGCATCTTGCATTTTATCCATATATGGTGTGAATTGTTTTGTATTTTTTTCAGCTCTACGAAGTTTTGAACTTGATACCATGTTCATCGCTTTCGTAATCTGCTTCATTTTTTTGGTTGATTTTATTCGAGTATCTATTTCTTTAAGAGAAGCCACTATCTCACCACCTTATACTAAACTTGTTTATTATTCAGATTTGCTAAAGCTTTTTTTGAATTCGTTAATTGCTGTGTCAAACTTCTCAGCATCTGGTAAGCCACCAGTTTCTCTGATTTCATTTAACAGTTCAGTAGCATTTGATTCTGCCCAGTGGTTTAACTCGTCTTCAAAACGTGTGATATCTACAACTGGAATATCATCTAAATATCCTTTTGTTAATGCATAAATAATCAACACTTGGTGTTCGACTGGTAATGGTTTGTTTTGATCTTGTTTTAAGACTTCAACGGTACGTTTACCACGTTCTAATTTACTTGCAGTAAATTCATCAAGGTCTGAACCGAATTGTGCAAATGATTCAAGTTCTCTGTATGACGCTAAGTCAAGACGTAACGTACCAGCAACTTTCTTCATTGCTTTAATTTGTGCAGATCCACCAACACGAGATACAGATTGTCCGGCATTAATCGCTGGTCTTACACCTGAGAAGAATAAATCAGATTGTAAGAAGATTTGTCCATCTGTAATTGAAATAACGTTTGTTGGTACATAAGCTGAAATATCACCAGCTTGTGTTTCGATAATTGGTAATGCAGTAATTGAACCGCCACCTAAGTCATCGTTTAATTTTGCTGCTCTTTCTAATAATCTACTATGTAAGTAGAATACGTCACCTGGGTATGCTTCACGACCTGGAGGTCTACGTAATAATAATGATAACTCACGATAAGCTGCTGCTTGTTTAGTTAAATCATCATAAACGATTAAAACATGTTTACCGTTAAACATGAATTCTTCACCCATTGTTACACCTGAATATGGTGCAATATATAATAATGGAGAAGGTTCAGAAGCTGATGCTGCTACAACAATAGTGTAGTCTAAAGCGCCTGCTTGTCTTAACTTTTCAACATTTGCTCTTACTGTTGAATCTTTTTGACCAATAGCAACATAGATACAAATCGTACCTTGATCTTTTTGGTTCAAAATTGTGTCAATTGCAATTGTTGTTTTACCTGTTTGACGGTCACCAATGATTAACTCACGTTGACCTCTACCAATTGGTACTAAAGCATCAATTGCTTTGATACCTGTTTGTAATGGCTCATCTACTGATTTACGATCCATTACACCAGTAGCTTTTTTCTCTACTGGACGTGTTTTAGTTGTGTTAATCGGTCCTTGTCCATCAATAGGTTGTCCTAATGGATTAACAACTCTTCCGATTAGTTCTTCACCTACTGGTACTTCCATGATACGACCAGTACGTTTAACTTCGTCACCTTCAGTAATACCTGTATATGGTCCTAAAATAACCACACCCACGTTTGACTCTTCAAGGTTTTGGGCTAAACCAAGTACGCCGTTATGGAATTCTACTAGCTCACCAGCCATAACGTCATTTAATCCGTGAATTAATGCAATACCATCACCAATTTGTAATACAGTACCTACATCAGTTACGGACATTTCTGACTCATAATTTTCAATTTGTGAGCGAAGTAATGCACTGATTTCTTCAGCTTTTATGGCCATCTATGTCACTCCTCTTTATAATTAATTAACTCTTCTAAATTTTCTTTGTAATTGGACAAGATCATTTCTAACACTACCATCTAATACAGTTGTGCCGACTTTAACTCTAAATCCACCAATTAAATCTGGATTAATTTTTGTATCTACAATAACTTTAGATAACTTCGTTTGTTGAGTTACTAGTTTGACAATCTTATCTAACTCTTCTTGACTCAATTCATATGTTGACTCAATTGTTGCAAAATCTTGATTGTAGTGTCCGTTATATAAGCTTTGGAACGCCTTGAATACGTCAGCTATTAATGAGATATGTCTATTATCTGCTAACACGTACATCATATTTTTAATGTATGGATTAATGTCAGTAAATACACCATTAATCAACTCACGACGTTGTTCTGCTGTTTGAGTTGGATTACTGTCAACCATTTTCAATTGCTCAATTTTATCTTTTACTGCTTCATTTATAACTGTTAATTCTTCATTAATAGTCTCTAAATTATTTGTATCTAATGACACGTCAAATAATGCTTTAGCATACTTGTTAGCTACTTTTACCATTATTTATCGCCTGCCTCTTTTAGATACTTGTCAACCAATGCTTTTTGGTCTTGTTCAGAAATTTCTTTTCTAAGAACTTTAGAAGCAATTAACACTGATAGTTCAGATACTTGATTATTAATATCTGCAATGGCACGTTCTTTTTGGCTATTGATTTCACTTTGTGCTGTTTCAATCATACCGTTTGCACGTACGTTTGCTTCATGAATAATTTGTTCTTGCTGTTGACGTGCTTGAACCTTAGCATCTTCTAAAATCTTTTGAACTTCTTCTTGTGTTTCTTTAAGTTTTTGTTTATTTTCTTCTTCAAGTTTCTGTGCATTTAACTTAGCTTGTTCTGCGTCATCGATATCTCTGTTAATATCTCTTTCACGTTTATCCATTACATCTTTCAATGGACCCCATGCGAACTTTTTAAGTAACGCAAGTAACACGATGAAAGTTAGGACCTGTACAATCACAGTACCCCACTCAACGCCTCCAGCTGCACCAAGAACGAATAAGTTAGCTGTTTCAGTCACGGGTTCATGACACTCCTTTCATTAAAATAATCGCTAGTGTTATATAGAAAAAAACGACGAGGTTAGGACCTACTGAATTTATGCGATAGGCATGGTGCATTCATATCTCAACTATTTAATAAAGTTCAAAGATATTACTATATATGCATCATGAATTATGTCCTATGCGCTTTGTCCCGACCTCTTTTATCTGTTAATTATCCAGCAAATGTCATGAATGCAATTACTACACCGATGATAGGTAATGCCTCAACTAAACCTACACCAATGAACATGATACCCATTAATTGACCACGTGCTTCTGGTTGACGTGCTACACCTTCAACTGTTCTTGAAACGATTAAACCGTTACCGATACCTGCTCCTAATGCTGATAAACCAATTGCGATTGCTGCTGCGATTAAATTCATAATTTAATTTCCTCCTGTGATTGTATATAATTATTGAAATTTTTAGTGTTCATCTGCCACTTTATGTGACATATAAACCATCGAAAGCATAATAAAGATATATGCTTGGATTGTTCCTACAAATATTGAAAATGCTTGCCAAACAATTAATCCTGGGATACTAATAATCCAACCCCATGCTGGTTCGTTAAAGAATAAGCCAGCAAGTAATGTTAATAGTATCTCACCTGCAAATATGTTACCGTACAAACGCAGACCAAGCGTTAATGTTGAAGTGAACTCTTCAAAAACATTAATAATTGCCAATGGCCAAAACGGCTGTACATAACCTTTAAGATATTGTTTCGTACCACGCATTTTAATTCCATAAAAGTGAGTTAACAGTATTATCGTTGTAGACAACGTTAAAGTCACTGTTGCATCAGCTGTCGGTGATTTCCACCACAATGTGTGATCTTTCGTTACTATAGAAAACGGAAGACCTAACATATTAGCTATAAAAATGTACAGAATCAGCGTTACTGCTAAGAAGTGGAATTGACCACCTTTTTTCCAAGCCATGTTACCTTCAATGATTCCCCTCACGAAATCAAAAATCCATTCAACGAAATTTTGTTTGCCAGTTGGTCTTTTTTTCAAATTACGCGTACAAATGATAGCAAGTAGAAAAACAAGAAACGCCGTAACAAGTATCATCAATATACTTGATAAATTGAAAACGATATCAAAACCGAATAAATTCCAACTCACGAGCGGGGATTTGTGATCCATAATCTCACCTCTTTCTTAATTTATTTGCTCACCTTTAGTAAAGGACGTATGATAACTACAACATATGAAATCATTAAACCAATAATTATACCGATGATACTTACATGCGCTTTATTAAGGTACCAAATCATACAGGCAATAATTGCAACTAAGTATCGCCACATATTTCCAGTTGAAATATGCATAGTGTCTGGTCTTTTAGCTTTAGCTAAATAGCATTCAAAAATACATGTGTTGATTGCAGAACCAGTAACACCAATGATTAATCCTAAGATAAATGCATGGTGTGTATAAAGGTATAATCCTCCCAATATTATTATTAGATAAAAATAATATTGAATGAACTGTTTAAAAATGTTGTAGAAACGACTCATTTTATATGCCTCCGTGTGACTGATATCAATCATGAAAACCGTTCCACTCATACAAACTAAATGATAATATAGGCGATTTGTGGTGTCAATTCTATTCAAATTGTTGTAAAAAAATAAGCATAGTTAGACACAATTTAGACACAATTAGACAAAAAGTCTATTTTCCTCAGAAATCGCTTGGTTTTTCAGTGATTAAATTCAAATAATACTTAATATGATTAACTATTCTTTCTGAAGCAAATCCATCACCGTAAGGATTAGATGCTTCAGACATTTGATGATATAATCTCTCATCATCGATTAATTCTTTTGCAGCTTGATACACATTTTGCTTATTTGTTCCAATGACTTTTAATGTGCCAGCTTCAACACCTTCAGGACGTTCTGTAACGCTTCGCAAAACTAAAACTGGCTTATTAAATGATGGCGCTTCTTCCTGAATTCCACCTGAATCTGTCAAAATAAAATAAGATTTTTTAGCAAAATTATGGAAATCTACTACGTCCAAAGGTTCAATCAATTCAATTCTGTCATGACTACCTAAAATCTTTTGAGCCACCTCTCGAACTTTCGGGTTTTTATGCATTGGATATACCAGTGCTAAATCAGTATACTCATCTATTAAGCGTCTAACCGCTTTAAATATATTTTCCATGGGTTTCCCGATATTTTCTCGTCGGTGTGCTGTCATAAGAATGAATTTTTTGTCATGGTATTTATCCATGATGTTAGATTTATAATTGTCATCAACTGTATATTTCATAGCATCAATCGCAGTATTACCAGTGACAACAACACTTTCTGAATATTTCCCTTCACTTAACAAATGCGATGCAGCATTTTTAGTAGGTGCAAAATGTAAGTCAGCTAATACACCAACTAATTGTCTATTCACCTCTTCTGGAAAAGGTGAATATTTATCATAACTTCTAAGCCCTGCTTCAACGTGTCCAATCGGCACTTGGTTATAAAATGCCGCTAAACCACCTGCAAATGTCGTCATCGTATCACCATGTACAAGTACCATGTCTGGTTTTTCTAATTGAATCACTTGTTCTAATTGAGTGATTGATTTAGAAGTTATCTCAGAAAGTGTCTGTCCTGATTTCATAATATTCAAATCGTATTTTGGTTTGATTTCAAAGGTACTTAATACTGAATCAAGCATTTCTCTATGCTGTGCTGTAACAACAACAATTGGCTCGAGCATTTTTTCTTGTTCCAAAGCTTTAACTAAAGGAGCCATCTTTATGGCTTCGGGTCTTGTTCCAAATATGGTCATAATCTTTTTCATCAAACTACTTATCTCCGATTCTTCTATTTAGTACCAAACAATCTATCTCCAGCGTCGCCTAACCCTGGTGTGATATATGCTTTATCATTTAGCTTTTCATCAAGTGCAGCAATATAAATATCTACATCTGGATGTGCTTCATGCATCTTTTCTACGCCTTCTGGTGCTGCAATTAAACACATGAAGCGAATATTTTTAGCGCCACGTTTCTTCAATGAAGTAATAGCTTCAATTGCTGATGCGCCTGTTGCTAACATAGGATCAACAACAATGATTTGTCTTTCAGTAATATCTTGAGGTAACTTAGCAAAATACTCTACAGCCTTTAATGTTTCGGGATCTCGATATAAACCGATATGTCCAACTCTGGCTGCAGGTACTAAACTTAAAATACCATCAGTCATACCTAAACCAGCTCTTAAAATTGGAACGATAGCTAATTTTTTACCAGCTAATCGTTTAGCCGTCATTTTAGTTACAGGCGTTTCAATATCAACATCCTGAAGCTCTAAGTCTCTAGTTACTTCATATGCCATCAACATACCAACTTCGTCTACAAGTTCTCTAAATTCTTTAGTACCTGTATTTACATCTCTAATATAGCTTAGTTTGTGTTGAATTAATGGATGATCGAAAACGTGTACTTTACTCATAAAAATTACTCCTATCTTTGTGTATGTTTATTGATATAGAGGATATTCAGCTGTTAATTTCGCAACGCGTTCTTTAGCTTGTTGTAATTTTTCTTCATCTTTACTATTTTTCAATGCTAAACTGATGATTTTTGCAACTTCCTCAAAAGCTTTTTCATCAAATCCACGCGTTGTTGCAGCAGGTGTACCTAAACGTATACCACTCGTTACAAAAGGTTTTTCTTGATCGAACGGAATGGTATTTTTGTTACATGTGATACCAACTGAATCTAAAGTCTCTTCAGCTTCTTTACCAGTAAGTCCTATAGACCCTTTTACATCAACAGCTACTAAGTGATTATCTGTACCGCCAGAAACAATTCTAAATCCTTCATTAATTAATGCTTCTGCAAGAACTTTTGCGTTTTTAACCACTTGTTGTTGATACGTTTTGAAATTATTTTCTAACGCTTCTCCAAAAGCAACTGCTTTTGCTGCAATAACATGCTCAAGAGGTCCACCTTGAATACCAGGGAAAATTGTTTTATCTATGTCTTTTTTATATTCTTCCTTACATAAAATCATACCACCACGTGGTCCGCGTAATGTTTTGTGTGTTGTAGTTGTTACAAAATCAGCATATTCTACTGGATTTGGATGTAAACCTGCCGCTACTAATCCTGCAATATGTGCCATGTCTACCATTAACTTAGCGTTTACTTCATCTGCGATTTCTTTAAACTTTTTGAAGTCAATTGTTCTTGAATATGCTGATGCTCCTGCCACAATAAGCTTAGGCTTATGCTCTAACGCTAATTTACGAACTTCATCATAATTGATTCGTTCTGTGTCTTTATCTACTCCATATTCAACGAAATTGTAGAATTTACCACTAAAATTAACAGGCGCTCCATGTGTCAAGTGACCACCATGACTCAAATTCATACCTAAAACTGTGTCGCCCATTTCTAATGCAACTAAGTAAACAGCCATGTTCGCTTGTGAACCTGAATGTGGTTGAACATTGACATGTTCAGCTCCAAACAATGCTTTAGCACGATCAATTGCGATGCTTTCAGTAACATCTACAAACTCACATCCACCATAATATCGGCGTCCTGGATAGCCTTCAGCATACTTATTAGTCAACACTGAACCTTGTGCTTCCATAACCGCTTCCGATACAAAATTTTCCGATGCGATTAACTCTATGTTGCTATTTTGTCTCTGAAATTCTCTCTCGATTGCTTCTGCGATAACTTTATCTTGCTTGGTGATATAAGACATAAAATCTCCCCTTCTTTCAAAAAAACTTATTTGTATTTAGCACGTTCGCCACCAATCTTTTTCGGCCTAGATGTGGCAATAGTTACAATTGCCTGTCCTACTTGCTTTACTGAGGTCCTTACAGGTACACATACATGTTTAATATGCATGCCTATTAATGTTTGACCAATATCAATTCCACAAGGAACAGTAATATGTTCGACCACGATCGGATCCTTCATATGCTGAAAAGCGTATGTTGCCAAACTCCCTCCAGCATGTACATCTGGAACGACGGAAACTTCTTCCATTGTTAATGGATTATACTGAGATTTTTCTATTGTTATCGCTCTGTTGATATGTTCACATCCTTGAAAAGCAAAAGTAACGCCTGTCTCTTTACTCACAACATCTAATGCATTAAAAATAGTTTCTGCAACTTCCATCGAACCGACAGTCCCTATTTTTTCGCCAATGACTTCCGATGTTGAACATCCAATTAAACATATATCTCCTTTATTAAAAAAGGACATATCTTTTAATTCGTCTAATAACATTGTCAAATCTTTCATAAAAGCCCACCCTTCCTAAAAATAAAAAAGGAATATAGCAAAGTGCTACACTCCTCTATTATAACTTATTTAACTGTTAACATATACTAATTATACAGAATTCCTACTAGCAAATAATATCTTTTAATTTTAAAATTAAACTTACAAGTTCTTCATAGGTATGTACATACATTTCTTTTGTTCCACCGTATGGATCTATAACTTCTCCTGCTTCTTTTACATATTCATGCAATGTGAAAACATGATTTTGCAAACCAAAGTGTGCCTCTATTAATTCTTTGTGCGAATACGACATCGTCAAAATAATATCTGCTTTCAAGTCTGCTTCAGTAAATTGTTGCGATAAGGTCGTTTCAGCTAAATGATGTTCTTCAACTAAGTCTTCAACATAATTCGAAACACCTTGATTGTTCACAGCGAATATACCTCTTGATTCAAATTGATGATTTGGCATAACCTCTTTTGCAATACTTTCCGCTAATGGGCTACGACATGTGTTACCTGTACAAACGAATAAAATCTTCATAGTTCACATCCTTTAATAATGTGATTACCTGCAGCTTTTAACATGCGATTCATAATTGCTTCTGTATTATCATTCAGCTCAAAGCCGTATATATACGCCGCTGAAATATTTTCATTTTCATCAAGTGAATGTAACACATCATAAAGATTATGACTTGCTTGTTTAACATCATTGTCATCCTGACATAATTGAATGAATTGCGCTTCACTTGGTATAAACGCCACCTTATTACTCGGCACAATAAAAGCTATAGAAGACCAATCTTTACCGTCATTTCCAATTTTGCTCTCAATATCTGTAATAATTGTAAGTGGTGTATTGGGTGAGTAATGCTTATACTTCATACCTGGTGCAATTGGCTGTTCAGTATCATTATAATCAGCATGGGCGATACTATTCGGAAGTATTTCTGTAATCATTGCTGCTGTTATAGAACCAGGTCTTGCAATTTTATAAGGAAAAGATGTGCAATCTAAAACCGTACTTTCTAATCCTTCTTCACTTTGTTCAGCTTGAACAATACCATCTATACGGGCATTCAAATCTTGATATACATGATTGAAAGTTGTTGGTGAAGGTCTACCACTTAAATTAGCACTTGGAGCAGCTAGAGGTTCATTTATGATTTGTAATAATTGTCTACCTACAGAATGGCTTGGCATTCTAACAGCAACTGATGATAAACCTCCAGAAACTTTTCGACATAGATAGCCTGGCTTTAGCGGCAATATAAACGAAATAGGGCCCGGCCAGAATGCCTGCATTAACTTTTCTACGCGTGGATCCAAAGTATATGTAAAATCTTTTAATTGAACTTTACTGTGTATATGAACAATAAGCGGATTGTCAGATGGACGGCCTTTAGCTTCATATATTTTAGCTACAGCTTCTTCATCTGTCGCATTTGCTGCAAGTCCATAAACTGTTTCAGTTGGTAAACCTATTAAACCACCGTTTAAAACAATGTCTTTTATTTCATTAATTTTAGGATATTGCTGTAAATCTTCATTATATTCTCTAACATCCCAAATTTTAGTATCCAACTTAATCACGCCTTTCTTATTTATCATAATATAAAGCAAAAAGCTATGCACTTAACT
Source organism: Staphylococcus sp. EG-SA-2 (assembly GCF_017152085.1). Lineage (NCBI taxonomy): Bacteria > Bacillati > Bacillota > Bacilli > Caryophanales > Staphylococcaceae > Staphylococcus > Staphylococcus sp. EG-SA-2. Next base: position 8,809 of record NZ_JACYHC010001238.1, on the reverse strand, counting down.
AATCATAGCAAAGGCATAACTTCTAATTACCATTTAAATGAGACGATTCGATCGTGGCCATTTATATCTTTAATAATGTCGATTTTTTTGTCAGGAAATTTATTTAAAATTATTGATTTAAGTGCCTCACCTTGATTGTAACCAATTTCAAAAACAACTGGGCTGCCTTTTTCCATAACGTGAGGTAAATCTCCAATGATTGATTCATAAATAGCATATCCATGGTTATCTGCAAACAATGCCTGATGTGGTTCGAATCTCGTAACCGTTGGAGACATCGTAACCATATCTTTTTCATCTATATATGGTGGATTAGATATCAAGCCGTTCAACTTGATACCTTCTTTAATTAAGGGCTTTAATGCATCCCCTGTTAAAAATTGTATTTGTGATTGATGCTTCTCAGCATTATTACGAGCCATATTCATTGCTTCAAGTGAAATATCAGTAGCAATAACATTTAAATCCGGCTTTTCACATTTCAAAGTAATTGCAAGTACACCACTACCCGTTCCGATATCTACGATTGTTGCATCATCTTCTAACTGTTGTAAGAAATGCAACATTACTTCTTCAGTTTCAGGTCTTGGTATCAAACAATTTGAGTTTACATCAAACGTTCTACCATAAAATGAGGCAAAGCCAACTATATACTGTATAGGCTCTCCTAATAACATACGTTGTAATGCTAAGTCGAACTTCATAATCATCGCTTTCGGCATATCATCATGCATGTGAACTACAAAGTCCGTACGCGTCCATTGAAATACATCTAACATTAACCATTCAGCTCGTGTTTGTTCAAACCCTTTTTGTTGTGTTAAATGAATTGCTTCATCTAACTTTTCTTTATAATTCACCATTATTAAGTTCTTTCAATTTATCTGTCTGCTCTGATAAAGTCAGTGCATCTATAATTTCTTCTAAATGGCCTTCCATAATTTGCCCTAATTTTTGAAGCGTTAGACCTATACGATGGTCTGTTACACGGCTTTGTGGATAATTATAAGTTCGAATACGTTCTGAACGATCACCAGTACCGACTGCTGATTTACGTTGTGACGCATACTTTTGTTGTTCTTCTTGAACTTTCATATCGTATAAACGTGCTTTTAACACTTTCATTGCTTTTTCACGGTTTTGAATTTGAGACTTCTCAGAAGATGTTGCAATGACACCAGTTGGTAAATGGGTAATACGTACTGCAGAGTCAGTTGTGTTTACGTGCTGACCACCTGCACCACTTGAACGATACGTGTCGATTTTTAAATCTTCATTTCTAATTTCAATTTCTACATCTTCAACTTCTGGTAAAACTGCCACTGTAGCTGTTGAAGTATGAATACGTCCACCTGATTCTGTTTCAGGCACACGTTGAACGCGGTGCGCACCATTTTCAAATTTCAATTTACTATACGCGCCATTACCAGAAACTGAGAAACTAATTTCTTTGTAACCACCATGGTCACTTTCAGACGCTTCTACTATTTCAGTTTTGAATCCTTGTGATTCAGCATACTTTGAATACATACGCATTAAATCACCAGCAAAAATCGCAGCCTCATCACCACCTGCTGCTGCTCTTATTTCTACAATAACGTCTTTGTCATCATTAGGATCTTTAGGAATCAATAATATTTTAAGCTCTTCTTCAAGATTTGGAAGTTCAGCTTTAATACCATTACTCTCCTCTTTTAACATTTCTACTTCTTCTTTATCATCAGTCTCACTTAACATTTCTTCAATATCAGCTAATTCTTCTTTTTTAGCTTTATAGTTACGATAAACATCTACAGTTTTTTGTAAATCAGCTTGCTCTTTAGAATATTTACGTAATTTATCTGAATCATTTACAACATCTGGGTCACTTAACAGTTCATTTAACTGTTCGTATCTTTCTTCTACAATATCTAATTGATCAAACACTTATAATTCCTCCTTATTATTATCACTAGGTGCTACGATATGGTGCGCGCGACAACGTGGCTCATAACTTTCATTGGCACCTACTAAGATAATCGGATCATCGATTTTAGCTGGTTTACCATTTATTAATCGTTGCGTTCTACTAGATGAAGAACCACAAACAGCACAAACTGCTTGAAGTTTCGTTACTTGTTCACTGACAGCCATCAATTTAGGCATTGGTTCGAACGGTTCGCCCCTAAAATCCATATCTAATCCAGCAACAATAACACGGTGTCCATCTGCTGATAGTTTTTCTACTATACTTACAATTTCATCGTCAAAAAATTGCACTTCGTCTATTCCTATAACATCAACATTAGTTAAGTTGTGCGTCATAATTTCACTTGCTTTAGAAATATTAATCGCTTCAATGGCATTACCATTATGAGAGACCACTTTTTCTTTATGATATCGATCATCAATCGCCGGTTTAAATACAACGACTTTTTGTTTAGCGTATATACCCCTTCTTAGACGTCTTATTAGTTCTTCGGATTTACCGCTAAACATACTACCTGTAATACATTCTATCCAACCGGAATGGTAAGTTTCATACATTGAGAGTTCCACCTTTTTCAAAACATAATCGCTTTATTATATCATATTTCAAATATTCATAAATGTCTTTTTCATAATTATATCGATATTGTACATGAACAATTATTTTATAAATTTGTCTTGCATATTTATATACAGCTATTCTAATTTGTTGCTTCTTATTCGTGCGGTGTTTCTACTCAATACAAACTTTAATAAAGGGGGAAATTTATCATTATGTATTAACAACATGGTATTGAGTCACTTCTTTGAACACAGTCGTAAGTATATACCCTTACTACGCTTATAAATAAAAAAGCTGTCTACAATTCCATTATAGGATGCAGACAGCTTAACGATTACTATATTAGTTGTTTGATTTAAGACCAAACTTTTTGTTGAAACGTTCCACACGTCCATCCGCAGCAGCGAATTTTTGACGTCCAGTGTAGAATGGATGTGAATCAGATGAAATATCTAAACGAATAACTGGGTATTCTTTTCCATCTTCCCACTCCATCATTTCTGAAGATGTTTTTGTAGAACCGCTTAAGAATTTGAAGTTTGTAGTAGTATCTAAAAAGATTACTTGGTGATACTCAGGATGAATTCCTTGTTTCATTATTTTCAGCTCCTTTGCCCTGAACCATCTGGAACAGAGTTATTTGTGAGTTTTTACCCAATACTGTGTAATTATAAAGGTAATTAATTCAAAACGCAAGCCCCTATATAATGTTTATTAAATTATAGGTCGACCCGTTTTAGTACTTTCTTCTGCAGACTTTTGTAGCTGCTTGAAGAAATCTTCATTATTCTTAGACCTTTTAAGTTTGCGAATAAATCTTTCAGTAAAGTCAGTTGAGTCAGTGAATAGATTTCTTAATTGCCATAATGTGTCTAATTCAGATTTACTTATTAACAATTCTTCTTTACGCGTTGAACTTCTGCCAATATCAATTGCAGGGAAGATACGACGTTCAGACAATTTACGATCTAAATGTAACTCCATGTTACCTGTTCCTTTAAATTCTTCGTAAATCATATCGTCCATACGTGAACCCGTATCAACTAATGCAGTTGCAAGTATTGTTAAACTTCCACCCGCTTCAATATTTCTCGCTGCACCGAAGAATGCTTTTGGTTTGTGTAAAGATGCAGGATCTAAACCACCTGATAATGTACGACCACTTGGTGGAATAACTAAGTTATAAGCGCGTGCTAATCTCGTTATAGAATCCATTAAAATAATGACATCTTCCCCAATTTCTACTAAACGCTTTGCACGTTCAAGTAATAATTCAGCTACTTTAACATGGTGTTCTGGTGGTTCGTCAAACGTTGAATGAACGACTTCAGCAGCTTCTACTGAGCGTTCTAAATCTGTCACCTCTTCAGGACGCTCGCCAACTAACAAAATAAATAGCTTTGCATCTGGTTTGTTCGTACTGATTGCATTCGCTATTTCTTTTAATAACGATGTTTTACCTGCTTTAGGTGGCGCCACTATTAAACCACGTTGACCTAAACCAATCGGTGTTACTAAATCCATGATGCGCGTTGAATAATTTTGTGTTTCTGTCTCTAATTTAATACGCTCATCTGGATAAAGTGGTGTCAAAGCTTGGAAATGCGGACGTTTCTTCACTTCTTCTGCGTTATGGTCATTGACAAAGTCAACTTGTAATAAGCCATAATATTTTTCGTTATCTTTAGGTTTTCTAACTTTCCCAGTTACTTTATCCCCACGTTTAATTTCAAAACGACGAATTTGGCTAGCAGATATATAAATATCTTTTTCCCCTTTAGAATAGTTCACTGTTCTTAAAAAACCATAACCATCTGGTTGTATATCATCTAAGATACCTTCCATATAATAGTTACCATCTTTTTCCATTTGTGCTTCCATAATAGCTAGAACAAGTTCTTTTTTATTTAATTTACTATAGTTCGTCAACTTAAGAGTTTTAGCTTTTTGAGTGAGTTCCTTGGTAGTATAGTTCTTGTACAATTCGTGGAATGATTCATACTGAGGAGATGTACGTTCTCTTTCAGGCATATAGTTTACACCCATTTCATTATTTTTTAGTTAGTAAGTAATAGATAGGCATGACAATGCATAAATAACTGTGCTAGCACAATCCCATTATGCTAATCCCCAACCTTTTAAATACATGAATAACTATAGCAAATTTTTATTTTAATTACAAAATCTATTTATAAAAATTGCAAAATTAAAACAGTACACAAAACTTAATTAGTCATGTGCACTGTTTTATTGCGATTTTTAATTCAAAAATCAAATTTATTTAAAATATCCAGCTATAGATTTCACTTCTAAGAACTCTTCAATACCATAATCGCCCCATTCACGACCTAAACCAGATTGTTTATAGCCACCAAATGGTAAATCTGGCTTTCTACCTGCTTCGTTTATTTCTACTGTACCTGCTTCAATAGAACGAGCTACTTTATGCAATGTTTCTTTGTCCTTACCAATAACATATCCTGCCAAACCATATTTTGTATCATTTGCAATTTGAATCGCTTCATCTAAATCGTTATAAGTGATAACTGACATTACTGGCCCAAAAATTTCTTCTTGTGCTATCGTCATTTGATTATCCACATTAATAAAAATTGTCGGACGTGCAAAGTATCCTTTTTCAAGTCCTTCTGGTTTACCAGGACCACCATAAAATAATTCAGCACCTTCTTCAATACCTTTATTAATATAATTTTGTACTTGATCAAATTGTTTTTTACTAATGATAGGGCCTACTTGTGTACCATCTTCTCTTGGATTACCGACACGCACTTGGCTAAATTGTTCTTTTAATTCAGCTAAGAATGCATCTTTAATTTTGTTAGGCACTAAAACACGTGTACCAGCTGTACATACTTGACCAGTATTATTAACAACTTTGCCTGTTGTTGCTTTAGCCGCTTCTTTAATATCTACGTCATCTAGGACGATATATGGTGATTTGCCACCAAGCTCTAATGATACCTTTTTAAAATCTTTAGCGGCTTTTTCCATAATTTTAGAACCAGTAGGGCCTGATCCTGTGAATGACATCATGCGTACTTTAGGATGTTCAGATAAAGGATTCCCAACACCAGCACCATCACCATTAACAAGGTTAAATACACCTTTAGGAACACCGACTTTATCAAAAATCTCAGCTAAAATAACAGCTGCAAATGGTGTTTCTTCAGATGGTTTAAGTACAACTGGACTACCAGCCGCAAATGCTGCTGCTAATTTTAATGATGTTTGGTTTGTAGGGAAGTTCCACGGTGTAATTAATCCAGATACACCGATTGCTTCTTTAACAACTAAATCATCTCCGCGGCGTTCTTCAAATTCGTAGTTATCTAATGCGTCTCTCGCTGCAACAAAATGGTTTAGTCCCATTTGATAATGGACACGCTCAGATAATGATAAAGGAGCACCTAATTCATCCGTAATAGCTTGTACAATATCGTCTTTTCTGTTTTCATATTCTTTTACAATTTTATCTAATAACGCTTGTCTTTCTTTCACAGATGTATGACGGAACTCTAAATAAACATCGTCTGCCGCCTCGACGGCTTTATCAACATCAGCTTTATTACCTTTAGCAACTTTCCCGATTACTTCTTCGGTTGCTGGATTTATAACTTCTATCGTTTCATTACTATTACTTTCTACCCATTCGCCATTAATGTATTGCTTTGTGTAGTCTCTCATTATTCTTTCACTCCTCAAGAATGATTTATATATTATTTATCCGTAATGCATACGATATAAACATTACATTCCATTATGATACGCTCCATTTTAATATGTTCAAAATAAAATGCTTTAAAATTTTGCTGCATCTATTTTTTTATATTTTTAAATAAAAATAACTATTCCCACATCATCGCAAATAATGCGAAGACTTAGAAATAGTTATAATCAATGCTATGTTTAAACGTCATGTAATTATTTAGCAGTACGTTGATCTGTTAAATCGACATATGATTGCGCCCATGCTTCAATTGGATGTAAAGCCTCTGCTAACGCTTTACCTTTTTCAGTTAGCACATAAATAATTTGTACTGGACTCGTAGAAATGATTTGCTTCTCAACTAACTCCCATTGTGCAAGCTCTGACAACTTAAGACTTAAAGCACGTGGTGTTATTGTTTTCAAATCTCTTTTCATATCGGAAAAGTGTGCTGAACAGTCATTACATCTTGAGAGATAATTAATGATTAATCCATTCCAACTTCTACCAAGTATTTTAAAAGTTTCTTCGAGATACGGACATACTTCCATCATCTTCACCTCTCATCAATAAATTTAGAATGTAAACGAACACCCTTTTTTAATCAGTATAATTATTATACCACAAAACAAGATAAATCTATACAGTTTCCGTCCAAATATCTGCACCTAAAGCTTTTAAGTGTTCTACAATATCTGTATAACCTCTATAAATATGTTTTACATTGTAAATTGTAGTTACACCCTCAGCAATTAAACCAGCAATAATTAAACAAGCTCCTGCTCTTAAATCGCTAGCATAAACTTCAGCACCATGTAATGTTGATGGTTTTATCGTTGCTGTGCCTTCGTCAACTTCAATATTTGCACCCATGCGCTTTAATTCTTCAACATGTTTAAAACGCTCCGGATAAATCGTATCAGTTACAAATGAAGGACCATTTGCCATAAATAATAATGGTGTAATAGGCTGTTGCAAATCAGTAGCAAAACCTGGATATACTAGTGTTTTAATATCAACAAATTGATATGGCGCATTATTATTGATGCGAATTCTTTCGTCTCTTACATCAACATTCACACCTAATTCACTAAATTTAGCAGTTAATGTTTCTACATGTTTCGGAACAATATTATTTAATATAACATTTTCTCCACATGCTGCAGCGATACACATATATGTGCCTGCTTCAATTCTATCAGGTATAACTTGATACTCAGAACCATGTAATTCTTTGACACCATTGATTTTAATTGTTGATGTGCCCGCTCCCTTAATATTAGCTCCCATACTTGTTAAGAAGTTAGCAACATCAACTACTTCCGGTTCTTTAGCAGCATTTTCAATTACAGTTTGTCCTGTTGCATAAACTGCAGCTAGCATAATGTTAATTGTTGCACCTACGCTAACCATATCTAGAAAAATATGCGCACCTTTTAATTCTTTAGCTTCAATTTTCATTGATGTCGTGCTTGATTCATCAATTTCAGCACCTAAAGCTTTAAATCCTTTAATATGTTGATCAATTGGACGTGGCCCAAGTGGACATCCTCCCGGTAAACCAATCACACATTTTTTAAATCTACCTAACATGGCACCCATCATATAGTATGAAGCACGTAATGATTCAACTTTATTATTTGGTAATGCAGCATTTTGTATTTCAGTTGTATCAACTTCTAATTCCGTACCATTTAGTGATGCCTTAATATTTAAATCTTCTAATAAACTCACTAAAGTTTTAACATCAGAGATTTGCGGTAACCCTTCTAATTTCACATGTCCTTGAGCTAATAATGTTGCAGGAATGATAGCTACAGCACTGTTTTTCGCGCCACTGATATTAACTTCCCCATTTAGTGTGCGTCCACCTCTTATTTTTATTACCTCTTGAGCCATATCATTTATCTCCTTTGTCCATTACTTTTTAATTTTTTGCATTATTAGCATTATAAATTAATTTTACTTTATTTGTAAAATAGTTTATTTTAATCGTTAAAATCTTGTCTTTCTATTTTCGATTGATTAATAACAAATCATTCACCTTTACTAATATATGCTGTTCTTCCCCACTTGACCATGGTCTAAAGTCTGATTATTCAACTAAATATTGACGTTGTTTTGACAATTATTTAGTTTTAATTCTACGGTTTTCACGTAAACTTTTTTCATAAATTGCTCATTTTCCTTATAATTATATCACAATCAATTTTGATATATTTTACCATTTTTACGCTTTCATTTTAAAATCAAACTGTTTTATTTATTACTTATACAACATAAAAAAGAAGCAAACACCATTTTGTCTGCTTCTTTTAAAATTAATATCCCTACGTTATTAATAACTTAAAGACTAAATATTAATTATTTAGCGCGGTTTGAAGTACCGAACTCTTTAATTTTACCTTTAACTGTTTCTTTGATAGCTTCACGTGCAGGTCCTAAGTATTTACGAGGATCGTAAACTTCTTTGTCGTTATTTAAAACGTCACGAACTGCTTTTGCTGAAGCGATTTGGTTTTCAGTGTTTACGTTAATTTTAGCTGTACCAA
>NZ_JACYHC010001237.1:0-9685 GCF_017152085.1 Staphylococcus sp. EG-SA-2 | reverse complement strand
GCTAATATTGCTGCACAACGTGCTGACATTGATCTTCCTTTCGAACGTGCTGCTGCAATTGACCTTGCAGGACGTGACGTATTAGAAGCGGTTCAAATGTCTGTTAATCCTAAAGTCATTGAAACACCATTTATCGCAGGTGTAGCAATGAACGGTATTGAAGTGAAAGCCAAAGCTCGTATCACAGTTAGAGCTAATATTGCTCGACTTGTTGGTGGTGCAGGTGAAGAAACAATCATCGCACGTGTTGGTGAAGGTATCGTTTCAACAATTGGTTCTAGTAAGCATCATACAGAAGTACTTGAAAACCCAGATAATATTTCTAAAACAGTTTTAAGCAAAGGTTTAGATTCAGGTACTGCATTTGAAATTTTATCAATTGATATTGCTGACGTTGATATTAGTAAAAATATTGGTGCAGACTTACAAACTGAACAAGCATTAGCAGACAAAAATATTGCACAAGCAAAAGCTGAAGAACGTAGAGCTATGGCTGTAGCAACTGAGCAAGAAATGAAAGCGCGTGTACAAGAAATGCATGCTAAAGTAGTTGAAGCCGAATCTGAAGTACCATTAGCTATGGCTGAAGCATTACGTTCAGGTAATATCAGTGTTAAAGATTATTATAATTTGAAAAATATCGAAGCTGATACAGGCATGAGAAATGCAATTAATAAACGAACTGATCAAAGTGATGATGAGTCACCTGAACATTAAGTCGAGAGGTGATTAAATGAGTGTCGGTATTCTAATTTTTGTCATATCAGTGATCATTTCTATCATTACTACTATGCGCGAAAATAGTCATAAAGATAGACAAAATCAAAAGCCACCTCAAAAAACATCTACCGATAATGAACCAAAAAAAGGTGGCTTTTTTGAAGAAATTGAGCGAACGTTTAAAGAAATAAGTGAAGAATTAAATGAAGAAGAAAAGAAATCATCGAAACGAAAATATGATGATACGTTACCACCTTTATTCGATGAACTTCCAAAGGAAGAGCCTAAATCGAAACCTGTTGTAGAACCTATGGCACCTAAAAAACAACCAGAAACAAAACCGATGACAGAGAAACCAATTACAGTGCCTAAAGCAGAACCGGTGGAGCAGAAACATAGACCTTCTAGACAAGATAATTCTGACGAAATTAGACGTCAATTAGAAAAATCACTTAGAGATGATATTAAAACGATTCGTACTGACATTGATAGAGAAAAAGAAAAGCAAATTGCTAAAATGGAAAAACGTGCTAGAGATATTATTGAGGATAAATACTTATCTGAACGTACAAAACGTTTGAAATTAAAGCAGTTGCTTAATTCTCAAAATGTCGAAAAAGATTTGACTAAATCAGCGTTCCAATTTGATAAAGATGAAGTAATCAATGGTATGATATGGTCAGAAATTTTAGCTAAACCAAAACAATTATAAAATTTTTTGAAAACAAGCACTATCGTAATGGTAGTTGCTTGTTTTTTTACGTTAAGAAAAATTAAAAAACAAAGAGAATCTTTCGAGAAATATTAGTTATTTAAATTACAGCAAAAAATTGATTAGTCTAAAATTGAAACTGCTTTTATGACAAGGTGAAAAGTATAAATGATTATTTTAAATTAAAGAAAAATGAGTAAGTCAATGCAAAGATGTTTAAATCAATCAATTGCATGATATAATTAAGTAGATATTAAAGCATCATAGAATGAATATAAATGATATATGAAAAGGAGCGCGTGTATGCCTGGAATTATACAAATAGACGATATGAACCAATCTCAAGCTTTAATTGGAAATAATGATGAACATTTAAAAGCAATTGAAGAGAGTTTCGATGTTGTCATCCATGCAAGAGGACAAGAAGTTGCCGTTAAAGGTACAAAAATAGAAAACGTAGAAAAAGCGGAATCAGTATTAATCAATTTGCTGAAGGTTATTGATTTAGGTAATAATATTACAATTAAAGATGTTGAAGCAGCTATTAAAATGGCGCATAATAACACAATTCAACATCTGTTAGATTTATATGATGAAGAGATAACTAAAGATGCATTTGGTAAGACGATTCGTGCGAAAACGATGGGGCAACGTATATATGTTAATGCCATGAAAAATAATGATTTAGTATTTGGTATAGGTCCTGCTGGTACAGGTAAGACATTCTTAGCTGTAGTTTATGCAGCAAAGCAACTCCGTAAAGGTGCTGTTAAACGTATTGTATTAACAAGACCTGCTGTTGAAGCAGGAGAGTCACTTGGATTTTTACCAGGAGATTTGAAAGAAAAGGTAGATCCATATTTAAGACCTTTATATGATGGTCTATATACTGTTCTTGGGCGTGAACAAACAGAGCGATTTATTGAAAGAGGCATTATCGAAATAGCGCCACTTGCATATATGCGCGGACGAACATTAGAAGATGCATTTGTAATTCTTGATGAGGCGCAGAATACGACACATGCGCAAATGAAAATGTTTTTAACAAGACTAGGTTTTGGCTCAAAAATGGTAGTTACTGGTGACCAAACTCAAATCGATTTACCTAAAGGTGTTAAAAGTGGACTTAAGGAAGCGGTCAGTAGGTTACACAACGTTAAAGGTATAAGTATATTGAAATTAGATCAGAGCGATGTAGTAAGACATCCATTGGTAAGTAAGATCATTGAACATTATGAAGGAGAGAATTAAATGTTTACGATAGATTTTAGCGATCACACAGGCTTAGTTAAAGATGCGTGGTATAAACAAATTGAAGATTTATTAGAATTTGCTAAAAAAGAAGAGCATATAGAAGACGATGCTGAGCTTTCTGTTACATTTGTAGATAAACAAGAAATACAAGAAATTAATCGAACATATAGAGATAAAGATAAAGTTACAGATGTAATCTCATTTGCTTTAGAAGAAGATGAGCCAGAGATTGATTTTAGTGGTCTTGATATACCACGTGTTTTAGGGGATATAATTATCTGTACGGATGTAGCGCAAGAACAAGCAAACAATTACGGACATTCTTTTGAACGAGAATTAGGATTTTTAGCATTACATGGATTTTTGCATCTATTAGGTTATGATCATATGACTGAAGCGGATGAAAAGGAAATGTTTGGTCGACAAGATACAATATTAAACGCTTATGGATTAACACGAGACTAATTATGAAAAGGTTTAAATATGCACTTGATGGGCTGAAAATCTTAATTCAAAAAGACTATAAATTTCTTTTACATGTGTTTGCAATGATTGTTGCTATTGTCTTTGGTCTCGTACTAAATATTAATCGTATTGAGTGGATATTTATACTCATTGCTATTGCATTAGTTCTCACTGTTGAAGCTTTAAACACTGCTATTGAATATGTTGTCGATTTAGTGACCGTTGAATATCATGATTTAGCTAAATACGCAAAAGATATAGCGGCTTTTAGTGTACTTATAGTTTCAATATTAGCATTTATTATAGGTTTAATAGTATTTTTACCACATTTTATAGCGTTATTTTAGGGAGGCATATATGAGTTATCAACCTCATTATTTTCAAGAAGTTAGAAAAGCACAACAAGAATCATATTCGCCATACAGTCAATTTAAAGTAGGGGCTTATTTAAAAACGAAAGACGGTAGAACTTTTTATGGTACCAATGTAGAAAATGCTTCTTATCCATTATCGATATGTGCTGAACGAGCTAGTTTGGTATCGGCAATTTCTCAAGGATACAGACCAGGTGATTTTGAATCAATAACTGTAACCGTAGATGCAGATAAACCGTCATCACCTTGTGGTGCATGTCGTCAAGTTTTAAAGGAATTATGTGATGATGATATGCCTGTGTATATGACAAATCATAAAGGAGATATGGTTATGATGACAGTCGCAGAGTTACTACCATTTGGATTTTCAGGAAAGGATTTAGAATAAATGACAGAACATAAATCAGGATTTGTTTCAATTATAGGTAGACCAAATGTAGGGAAGTCAACATTTGTTAATAGAGTGATTGGCCATAAAATAGCAATCATGTCCGATAAAGCTCAAACAACTAGAAATAAAATTCAAGGTGTTATGACAAGAGATGACGCGCAAATTATATTCATTGATACGCCAGGTATTCATAAACCTAAACACAAATTAGGTGACTATATGATGAAAGTCGCTAAAAATACATTATCTGAGATAGATGCAATCATGTTTATGGTTAATGCCAATGAGGAAATTGGACGAGGTGATGAATATATTATAGAAATGTTGAAAAATGTTAAGACACCAGTATTTTTAGTATTAAATAAAATAGATTTAGTGCATCCAGATGAATTAATGCCAAAGATTGAAGAATATCAAAGTTATATGGACTTTACAGAGATTGTACCTATTTCAGCATTAGAAGGGCTAAATGTAGATCATTTTATTGATGTTTTAAAGACGTATTTACCCGAAGGACCTAAATATTATCCAGATGATCAAATTTCAGACCATCCTGAACAATTTGTAGTGGGTGAAATCATTCGTGAAAAAATCCTTCATCTTACAAGTGAAGAAATCCCTCATGCGATTGGTGTTAATGTGGACCGTATGGTTAAAGAAAGCGAAGATCGTGTTCATATCGAAGCAACTATATATGTTGAAAGAGATTCGCAAAAAGGAATTGTCATTGGAAAAGGCGGTAAAAAGTTAAAAGAAGTAGGAAAACGTGCGAGACGTGATATAGAAATGCTTCTAGGCTCTAAAGTATACTTAGAATTATGGGTCAAAGTTCAAAGAGACTGGCGAAACAAAGTTAACTTTATTCGCCAAATTGGTTATGTTGAAGACCAAGATTAATCTTAAAAGTGGTGAAGATAATTGTTAATGCGCCAAAAAGGGATTATCATCAAAGCAGTTGATTATGGTGAATCTGATAAAATTATCACGATTTTAAATGAGCATGGTGCAAAAGTACCACTTATGGCAAGGCGTGCTAAAAAAGTTAAGACGGGTTTACAAGCGCAAACGCAATTGTTTGTTTATGGTTTGTTTATTTACAATCAGTGGCGAGGTATGGGAACGTTAAATTCTGTAGATGTTATTAGTCAACATTATAAATTACAAATGGACCTTTACGTAAGCAGTTATGCCTCTCTGGCAGCTGAAACTATTGAGCGCTCAATGGATGAAGGTGACATTGCACCATATAACTATCAATTATTACAATTTGTTCTTGAAAAAATAGAATCAGGTACATCTGCACAGTTAATGTCAGTCGTAGTTATGTTAAAGTGCATGAAACGATTTGGTTTTACTGCATCATTTAATCGCTGTGCTGTGAGTGGTAATGACACACAAGCAGATTTAATAGGTTATAGTTTTAAGTTTGACGGTGCGATTTCAAGGCAAGAGGCTTCTAAAGATGTACATGCAGTTATATTATCGAATAAAACACTATATTTATTAGATGTATTACAAAAATTACCGATAGATAAAATGAATTCATTGAATATCCATCAAGAAATTATTGATGAAATGTCAGATATCATTTTAATGTTATATCGTGAATATGCAGGTATGTTTTTTAAAAGTCAGAAACTAATCAACCAATTAAAAAGATTGGAACAATAACATAAAATAATAAAAGGTATTCAAGTAGCCACATAGATGTGTTTATTTGAATACCTTTTTGAATAGAAAAGAGATACTGGCAATTTTACTAACCAGTATCTCTTTTTATAAATTATATAGCCACCACATATGGTGGAAAGTCTTTTTAATTAGAATTTTGTTTTTTCAGTTAAGAAAGCTTCTAACTCTGAGATTGGCATACGAACTTGTTCCATTGAATCTCTGTCACGTACTGTAACTTGATTATCTTCTAATGAATCAAAGTCGAATGTTACACAATAAGGTGTACCGATTTCATCTTGACGACGGTATCTTTTACCGATAGATTGTGATTCATCGAAATCGATTGAGAATTTAGAACTTAATTGCTCAAAAATCTTAATCGCTTCGCCAGATAATTTCTTACTTAAAGGTAAAATCGCTGCTTTATATGGTGCTAATGCAGGATGGAAGTGTAAAACTGTACGTGCATCTTTACTACCTTCAACGCCTTCTTCATCATATGCATCACATAAGAAAGCTAATGTTACACGATCTGCACCAAGTGATGGCTCGATACAATATGGAATATATTTTTCGTTCGTTTCTGGATCATGGTATCTGAAATCTTCACCAGAGTGTTCAGCATGTTTACGTAAGTCGAAGTCTGTACGACTTGCGATACCCCATAACTCACCCCAACCAAATGGGAATTTATATTCAATATCAGTTGTTGCATTTGAGTAATGAGATAATTCATCTTCATCATGATCACGTAAACGCATATTTTCACTGCTCATATTTAAGCTTGTTAACCAGTCACTTGCAAAAGTTTTCCAATAATTTTGCCATTCGATTTCTTCTCCAGGTTTACAGAAGAATTCAAGTTCCATTTGTTCAAATTCTCTTGTTCTGAAAATGAAGTTACCTGGAGTGATTTCATTACGGAATGATTTACCAATTTGACCGATACCAAATGGTAATTTTTTACGCATTGAACGTTGCACGTTTTTATAGTTTACAAAAATACCTTGTGCTGTTTCAGGACGTAAGAAAATTTCATTTGTAGAATCTTCAGTTACACCTTGGAATGTTTTAAACATTAAATTGAATTGGCGAATTTCAGTCCAGTTAGCAGTTTTACTTACAGGACAAACAATACCTTCATCGTCAATAATTTTTTTCATTTGTTCAAAACTTAAACCATCGGCAATGAAGTTTTCATCACCTTTAACATCTTGCATATAATCTTCAATTAATTTATCAGCGCGATATCGAATTTTACTATCTTTATTATCAATCATTGGGTCGTTGAAGTTGTTTAAGTGTCCTGAAGCTTCCCATACTTTTGGATTCATTAAGATTGCAGCATCGATACCAACGTTAAACGGTGATTGTGTAATGAATTTTTGCCACCAAGCTTTTTTAACATTATTCTTTAATTCAACACCTAAAGGACCATAATCCCATGTGTTTGATAAACCACCGTAAATATCACTACCAGGGAACACAAAACCTCTGTGTTTTGCTAATGAAACAATTGTATCCATATCTTTTGCCATAATTACCTCTCCTCATACATGAAAACGCCCCATGGAAAATAACAGCATAGTAAATATGCTTTACTTCCATGGGACGAGTTAATATTTTAAATTGTATATAATACAAAATAAGTTACGTATTTAACCCGCGGTTCCACCCAAATTAGTGTAGTCACTCGCTTTTATTTTAAAATGATTCGTTGCGCCAATCTTATTGTTAAGCTTACACTATCCTTAACTCGCTGTACGTTCATTCTAATTGATAGATTATTTAAAGGCAAGTAAAATTAATGTGTTTGTGACATGAAAGAAATATCGGTATAATAATAAGTGAATAAAAAAGGGGTGAAGACCTATAGAACTCAGTCAAAGACAAGAACGAATCATCGAAATTGTTAAAACTAAAGGACCCATTACTGGTGAACAAATAGCAGATAAGTTGAATTTAACAAGAGCAACGCTTAGACCAGATTTAGCGATATTAACAATGTCAGGTTTTTTAGAAGCGCGTCCCCGAGTTGGATATTATTATTCAGGTAAATCAAAAGGCAAATTTTTTAATGAAAAACTTCGACAATTTGAGGTTAAGGACTATATGTCTCAACCTGTTGTGCTAAGAGAGAATACAACAGTTTATGACGCTATTTGTACAATTTTTTTAGAAGATGTAAGTACATTATTTATTATTAATGAAGATAACGATTTTGTTGGTGTGTGTTCAAGAAAAGATTTATTAAGAGCTTCAATGATTGGAGCAGATATTCATACAGTACCTATCAGTGTAAATATGACACGTATGCCTAATGTCACTTATTTAGAGGAAAGCGAATTAGTCATATACGCAGCAGATAGAATGATTGAAAAAGAAATTGATTCGATTCCAATTGTAAGAAAAAAAGATAATCAAAAGTATGAAGTAATTGGAAGAATTTCCAAAACAACAATAGCTAAGTTATTAGTAGCATTATATAAAGAATAGGTGAGAAGTAATGGAAAAAATTAAAATTATCGTAGCCTCAGATTCTATAGGTGAAACGGCAGAGTTAGTTGCTAGGGCAGGTATTTCACAATTTAATCCTAAGCAATGTAAAAATGAATTATTAAGATATCCATATATTGAATCTTTTGAAGATGTTGATGAAGTGATTCAAGTTGCAAAAGATACAAATGCTATCATTGTTTATACACTTATTAAACCTGAAATGAAGCAATATATGAGTGAGAAAGTAGCAGAATTCCAATTGAAGTCCGTTGATATCATGGGGCCATTAATGGATTTATTATCAGCATCGGTTGAAGAAAAACCTTATAATGAGCCAGGTATCGTTCATAGATTAGATGATGCATATTTCAAGAAAATTGATGCGATAGAGTTTGCGGTTAAATATGATGATGGTAAAGATCCTAAAGGATTACCTAAAGCTGATATTGTTTTACTTGGTATTTCGAGAACTTCAAAGACACCATTATCTCAGTATTTAGCGCATAAGAGTTACAAAGTTATGAATGTACCGATTGTACCAGAAGTGACACCGCCAGATGGCTTATATGATATTGATCCTAAGAAATGTATCGCACTTAAAATAAGTGAAGAAAAATTAAATCGCATTAGAAAAGAGCGATTAAAACAATTGGGACTAGGTGACACAGCTCGTTATGCAACAGAAGCTCGAATCCAAGAAGAATTGAATTACTTTGAAGAAATCGTAAGTGAAATTGGATGTCCTGTCATTGATGTTTCTCAAAAAGCAATCGAAGAAACAGCAAACGATATAATCCATTATATTGAACAAAATAAATCGAAATGATTTCATTTTTGTCAAAAATTAGGTATAATAGTATAACTAATGCTTAATAGGTGATTTAATTTGCGAATAGATCAATCGATCATTAATGAAATAAAAGATAAAACCCACATTTTAGACTTGGTAAGTGAATATGTAAAACTAGAAAAGAGAGGACGCAATTATATAGGTTTGTGTCCTTTTCATGATGAAAAGACACCTTCATTTACAGTTTCTGAAGATAAACAAATCTGTCATTGTTTTGGTTGTAAAAAAGGTGGCAATGTTTTTCAATTTACTCAAGAAATTAAAGACATATCATTTGTTGAAGCGGTTAAAGAATTAGGTGATAGAGTTAATGTTGCTGTAGATATTGAGGCAACACAATCTAACTCAAATGTTCAAATTGCTTCTGATGATTTACAAATGATTGAAATGCATGAGTTAATACAAGAATTTTATTATTACGCTTTAACAAAGACAGTCGAAGGCGAACAAGCATTAACATACTTACAAGAACGTGGTTTTACAGATGCGCTTATTAAAGAGCGAGGCATTGGCTTTGCACCCGATAGCTCACATTTTTGTCATGATTTTCTTCAAAAAAAGGGTTACGATATTGAATTAGCATATGAAGCCGGATTATTATCACGTAACGAAGAAAATTTCAGTTATTACGATAGATTTCGAAATCGTATTATGTTTCCTTTGAAAAATGCGCAAGGAAGAATTGTTGGATATTCAGGTCGAACATATACCGGTCAAGAACCAAAATACCTAAATAGTCCTGAAAC
>NZ_JACYHC010001236.1:0-631 GCF_017152085.1 Staphylococcus sp. EG-SA-2 | reverse complement strand
CCAGAAATGATTATGCAACGTGCTTTAAAAATTGCTAACAACACAATCAATCAATTAGAAACAAAGATTGAACGTGATAAACCAAAAATTGTATTTGCAGATGCAGTAGCTACTACTAAGACATCAATTTTAGTTGGAGAGTTAGCAAAGATCATTAAACAAAACGGTATAAACATCGGGCAACGCAGATTGTTTGAGTGGTTACGTCAAAACGGATTCCTTATTAAACGCAAGGGTGTGGATTATAACATGCCTACACAGTATTCAATGGAACGTGAGTTATTCGAAATTAAAGAAACATCAATCACACATTCGGACGGTCACACATCAATTAGTAAGACGCCAAAAGTAACAGGCAAAGGACAACAATACTTTGTTAATAAGTTTTTAGGAGAAAAACAAACATCTTAATAGGAGGAACGAACAATGCAAGCTCAAAACAAAAAAGTCATCTATTACTACTATGACGAAGAAGGTAATAGACGACCCGTTAATATTCAATACAACGATGGCTACGACTTAATGATAGACCAGCGTTTTATTGAAATGACGCTTGAAAGACATCCGCATTTAAAAAATAACTTTTATGGATTAATAGATGGAAAAGAATTTAAGTTAGATTAAATTTTTG
>NZ_JACYHC010001235.1:0-632 GCF_017152085.1 Staphylococcus sp. EG-SA-2 | reverse complement strand
GATTTTCACCAGATCATTTACGTGGAGATACAGAAGGTCGATATGGCACATTTGCTAAATACTTTACTAAAAATGATGTACCAACATTTGCCATTTGTCATGGGCCACAAATACTAATAGATACAGACGATTTAAAAGGTCGTACGTTAACAGCAGTATTAAATGTACGCAAAGATTTATCAAATGCAGGCGCACATGTAGTTGATGAGTCAGTAGTTGTAGACAACAATATTGTAACAAGTCGAGTACCAGACGATTTAGATGATTTTAATCGAGAAATCGTTAAGCAATTACAATAGAGTATTGCGGTTATCAATTGTTAAAATTTATATATTTTCGTTTGAAATGAAATATGGATTTTAGTTTTAAAAAATGAATAACAAATAAAAGGTCGTCTCTATTGGCATTTAATAGGGATGGTCTTTTATTTTTATAAAATATAACAATATTTGACATGATTAATATTTAAAATCGCAATGATTTATCTATAATCTTTTCAAAAAACAAAAAGTAAGTATGATGGCGTATACGATTGTAAGCCCTTGGACTGATTTTCCCAAAAAGTGTAGCCTATTTGTGATAGTACTGGTAAACTCAAGGTATATACTAAGTGAGTTTTAAAAGAAGGAGCA
>NZ_JACYHC010001234.1:0-633 GCF_017152085.1 Staphylococcus sp. EG-SA-2 | reverse complement strand
CAAGCATTTTCAAAATGTAAGTCAGCAAAGCCTTAATACTGAACCAAATGAAGTGATGATTTCTCTAGGTGTGAACACAAATGAAGAAGTTGACCAGTTGGTGAATAAAGTGAAAGAAGCGGGTGGCACAGTCGTTCAAGAACCAACAGTAAGCCAAGGGTTTTATGGTGCAATGTTCAAAGATCTTGATGGACACCATTTTAATTTTTTGGTCTGCTAAAATGAAATTCTCAAAAGAATAAATAAAAAGCCCATACAAAGATGAAGGTTTAATGTGCACATGTCGTAAGAGACATGGTGGACACATTAGTGTCTTCAATCAGTATGGGCTTTGTTTATGAGGTCAGTTGGCACCTTAAGTGCAATACCTCGTGAGCAAATATTAATTTTGAATATAACCGTATTGTTGGCGAAGATCATACACTTTATCTGGTGTGACATCCTGACCGATTGGATCAACCACTTTTATTGTGGAAAATGTTGTTAATACTTGTCCTCGGATCATGCTTAAGTAGTCTTGACGCAATGCATGTTGTTCTTGTTTTTCAGCTACAGTAAGTGGTTGGACTTTTTCTTTATTTGCAAGTTCATTAATTCTATCTAAAATTTTCATATTGTCATATCCTCCTTAGA
>NZ_JACYHC010001233.1:0-636 GCF_017152085.1 Staphylococcus sp. EG-SA-2 | reverse complement strand
ACAAGAGAAGAAGTAGAAAAGAAAGAAAAAGAATTTGAAGAAGAGTACAAAAAAGAACAAGAACGAGAGAAAGAAAAAGAAAAGCAAAAAGATGACGACCACAGTAGTTTAGATGAAGTATAAATTTATGAATGCTCGCATACAGCGTTATAATCTTTGTAATTATTATTGTCATTATAAATTAGCTTACCTACACTCATAATGACACACTAATTTAATTGTTAAATACAACAAAAAAGAGTAGCTCGCCTACTCTTTTTTGTTGTTTTGAATGAAGAATTATCTTATATAAAGAATTTTTTTATGAACAATATTAAAACTCTAAGCTCAACTTTTTTGACACTTATTTGACACATATTCTTTCAACCCTTAACGCAAAATCTTATATGTACACAAGTATTAATTTTTCATTCATGAAAATTTGAACCTAAGCAAATACTATCATATCAACGTACACAGCTAATTTAACCTTCCTCACAAGAATAGATAAAAAACATATAAAAAAGCCCACATCCACAAAGGTTGTAGGCTACAAATATGGAGACGGCGGGATTTGAACCCGCGTCCAGAGGTCCTGATACACATCTTTCTACGTGTGTAGTTTATCGAAAGGTTTCGCATCATGAAAAGTGATAA
>NZ_JACYHC010001232.1:0-636 GCF_017152085.1 Staphylococcus sp. EG-SA-2 | reverse complement strand
TAGGTATTATCCTGCTAATGGTGCTTGCCGTTATTTTAAAATTTAGTTTATGGCGTTATAAAAAATTAACCGTTGCAATATTAGTATTAATCGTTATGATTCAACAAATCGTCATTTTAGATAACAATAAAAATATGGCAATCAAACCTTATCAACAATCATTATCAACGTTGAAACAACATGATTACCATAGTAACTATGTAAACCAGCTTATAAAAAAGATAAATCAAAATGCAACTGGTCCATTTAATCGCATTGATTATATGTCAGACTATGCATTAAATTCACCATTTATATATCATTATAATGGCATTTCATTATATTCTAGTATTTTTAATGGAGACATATTAAAATATTATGACAAGACACTCCAAATTAATATGCCAATCGATAAAAACAGCACTTATAGATTACTTGGCAATCGTCAAAATTTACTATCACTTTGGAATGTTAATGATCGAATTAGAGTGAATCATGATGACAACTTACCATATGGATTTAAAATTAAGTCTGAACACAAAGACAATAAAGTTCGTTGGATTCATTCTAAAAATACCATCCATTATCCAAGTGCACATATTACAAATAAGGTCTTTTCCAATAAAGAATTAAAATCTCCATTAGATAAAGAACAAG
>NZ_JACYHC010001231.1:0-638 GCF_017152085.1 Staphylococcus sp. EG-SA-2 | reverse complement strand
TTATCACTGTAGCCGTTGGCTACTATCTAAGATATACATTGAGTTATCGTGATATATCTGAAATATTAAGGGAACGTGGTGTAAACGTTCATCATTCAACGGTCTACCGTTGGGTTCAAGAATATGCCCCAATTTTGTATCAAATTTGGAAGAAAAAGCATAAAAAAGCTTATTACAAATGGCGTATTGATGAGACGTACATCAAAATAAAAGGAAAATGGAGCTATTTATATCGTGCCATTGATGCAGAGGGACATACATTAGATATTTGGTTGCGTAAGCAACGAGATAATCATTCAGCATATGCGTTTATCAAACGTCTCATTAAACAATTTGGTAAACCTCAAAAGGTAATTACAGATCAGGCACCTTCAACGAAGGTAGCAATGGCTAAAGTAATTAAAGCTTTTAAACTTAAACCTGACTGTCATTGTACATCGAAATATCTGAATAACCTCATTGAGCAAGATCACCGTCATATTAAAGTAAGAAAGACAAGGTATCAAAGTATCAATACAGCAAAGAATACTTTAAAAGGTATTGAATGTATTTACGCTCTATATAAAAAGAACCGCAGGTCTCTTCAGATCTACGGATTTTCGCCATGCCACGAAATTAGCATCATGCTAGCAAGTTAA
>NZ_JACYHC010001230.1:0-638 GCF_017152085.1 Staphylococcus sp. EG-SA-2 | reverse complement strand
ACCAAGAATATATGAAAAAACATCGCATCATCACGATTTCTTACATTATAAGTTAGGTATTGCGAATGTAGAAAAGTCATTCAAATTAGATTACCAAGAAGAAGAATTTAACCAACGTCGTGATGAACTATTCGACGATGCTAAAGAATTGTATGAATTTTACACAGATGTAGAACAAGCACCATTAATCAATGATTTAAATCATGGACCAATTGCATATATTGGTGCACGACATCTCATTTTAGAAGAATTGGAGAAAATGCTAATCCAATTGTCAACGTTCCATAGTTATCATGATTTAGAGTTTCTATTTGTGACACGTGAAGATGAAGTTGAAACATTGAAATGGGCACGTTGGTTGCCACATATGACATTGAGAGGTCAAAACATTAGAGGGTTTGTTTACAATCAACGAACACGTGACCAAATTTTAACGTCAATTTATAGCATGATTAAAGAACGTATCCAAGCTGTGCGTGAACGCAGCAGAAGTAATGAGCAAATTATTTTCACACCGCAATTAGTGTTTGTCATTACAGATATGTCATTAATTATTGATCATGTCATTTTAGAATATGTAAACCAAGATTTATCAGAATATGGTATTTCATTAATCTTTGTTGAAGATGTGATTGAAA
>NZ_JACYHC010001229.1:0-638 GCF_017152085.1 Staphylococcus sp. EG-SA-2 | reverse complement strand
ACCAAGAATATATGAAAAAACATCGCATCATCACGATTTCTTACATTATAAGTTAGGTATTGCGAATGTAGAAAAGTCATTCAAATTAGATTACCAAGAAGAAGAATTTAACCAACGTCGTGATGAATTATTCGACGATGCTAAAGAATTGTATGAATTTTACACAGATGTAGAACAAGCACCATTAATCAATGATTTAAATCATGGACCGATTGCATATATTGGTGCACGACATCTCATTTTAGAAGAATTGGAAAAAATGTTAATCCAATTGTCAATATTCCATAGTTATCATGATTTAGAGTTTCTATTTGTGACACGTGAAGATGAAGTTGAAACATTGAAATGGGCACGTTGGTTGCCACATATGACATTGAGAGGTCAAAACATTAGAGGATTTGTTTACAATCAACGAACACGTGACCAAATTTTAACGTCAATTTACAGCATGATTAAAGAACGTATCCAAGCTGTGCGTGAACGCAGTAAAAGTAATGAGCAAATTATTTTTACACCGCAATTAGTGTTTGTCATTACAGATATGTCATTAATTATTGATCATGTCATTTTAGAATATGTAAACCAAGATTTATCAGAATATGGTATTTCATTAATCTTTGTTGAAGATGTGATTGAAA
>NZ_JACYHC010001228.1:0-639 GCF_017152085.1 Staphylococcus sp. EG-SA-2 | reverse complement strand
ATAATGTGTATTTACATACTAAAAATAACAAGATAAACGATTTGATTTAAGGCAAGCATAGTTAGCACAACTATGTTTGTTTTTCTTTGTTCGACATTTTTACGAACAAACGTTTGCTTTTTGTGTGGCTACTTTGCTAAAATATGTAATGAGAAAGCGAAGAGTTGAGCGGAAATATAAATAATACGTTGAAAGAGGAGGCATATGTGACAATGGTTGAACATTATCCTTTTAAAATACATTCTGATTTTGAGCCTCAAGGTGACCAACCGCAAGCAATTAAGGAAATCGTGGATGGTATTAAAGCGGGGAAAAGACATCAAACTTTATTAGGTGCAACTGGCACAGGGAAAACATTTACGATGAGTAATGTTATTAAAGAAGTTGGGAAACCAACGTTAATTATCGCACATAACAAAACATTAGCAGGGCAATTATATAGTGAGTTTAAAGAATTTTTTCCTGAAAACAGGGTGGAATACTTTGTAAGTTACTATGATTATTATCAACCTGAGGCATACGTACCGTCTACTGACACTTTTATTGAAAAAGATGCCTCAATCAATGATGAAATTGATCAACTACGACATTCTGCTACAAGTGCATTATTTGAACGCGATGATGTAATTATTATTGCTA
>NZ_JACYHC010001227.1:0-639 GCF_017152085.1 Staphylococcus sp. EG-SA-2 | reverse complement strand
GTTTTTATAATGATACTGTATCTTCGATTTTTTTAGCAAAAACAATTCTTCCTGAAGATGTTTGCAATAAGCTGACTACTTCTAAATTGACATGACTGCCAATAAGATTTTTAGCATTATCAACAACCACCATCGTACCATCATCTAGATATCCTACTGCCTGACCAGGCTCCTTACCCATTTTTGTCAGTAAAATATGCAGTTGATCACCTTGATGTACATTAGGTTTGATTGCTTCTGATAAATCATTAACATTTAATGCTTTAATACCATGTACATGACAAACTTTATTTAGGTTGAAATCTGTCGTTATAATACTTGCATGATATTGTTTTGCTAGTTTTAATAACATCGTATCAATATCACTATGTGTTTTAGTTGGATGTATAACCTTTGTAGGATAGTCTAAATCATACAATTCATTTAAAATATCTAAGCCTCTTTTACCCTTTTCACGTTTAACACTGTCATTTGAATCTGCAACAATTTGTAATTCATTAATAACACCTTGTGGAATTAAAATATTGCCATCGATAAAACCGCAACGAATGACTTCTAAAATACGACCATCAATAATTGCGCTTGTGTCGATAATTTTTGGCGTAGCACTTTTAGTATGTTGTGACATGGAACGCGCTA
>NZ_JACYHC010001226.1:0-9705 GCF_017152085.1 Staphylococcus sp. EG-SA-2 | reverse complement strand
GCAACATATGTCATTGCCCCCGCATACTCTCCACCTGTTGAAAACCCTTGTAGTACTCTTGCAAGCAATAATAGTATTGGTGCCCAAAGTCCAATTTGATCATAGCTTGGCAATAATCCAATGGTTAATGTTGAAAATGCCATTAAAATAATTGTAGATGTTAATACAACTTTACGTCCATATTTGTCACCAATAATACCAAATACCACACCACCAATTGGTCTTAATAAAAACGCAATGGCTAATGCTGCGAAAGTCAACATTTGTCGAATGTCTGCATTCTCTACTGGAGAGAAGAAGTTCGCTCCAATGTACGCAGTTGTATATGCATAGACACCAAAATCGAACCATTCCATTGCATTACCGATACCGGTTGCAACAACGGTTTTTTTAGCTTTCTTTGCATCCACCATGTTAATATTCTCTTTATTAAAATCCATGAATTCATACACTCCCTCTTGTATGTTTCATAATTATACGGAGTTAATTAGTTTTGTCAAATTTATAAGAATTTAAACTTTTATATAAATACAAAAGTATGTTTGTTCAAAAATTTCACTTTATCGAATTAAATTCAATGATTTTATACCCTCATACATTTGAATTAAACAATAATAATTCTTAAATCATCGAACGATTAACTTTTTGGAATTATAACTAAAAATAGCTATAGCACACAACTTCATGTAAGTCATATGCTATCACTACTTTCCTCATCATATTAAAATGTTTATATTCGATTTACTTCAATAACTTTGTTTTTACTTTAATTTATTTGTACAAAAATAAATGATCAACGAATCAGACATCACTCTTTAAACATACACGATTATTAATAAATATTTATTTTACATTCCTAATCTAAAGCGAAATATTTCTATGTATAATCTAATATTTATGAATATGCATTTTAACCATGGTATTCTCTGTTTTAACAAATTTTATAATACTGTATTAATTTCTGATGGATCATTGATTATAAAATCTGGATTTGAATGAAGTAATGACCTTGCATCATGTGCTCCCCATGTTACTGCTGCAGATGGTACACCAGCATGTTGCGCCATCTCAACATCAAATGTTGAATCACCAATATAAACCGTTTGTTGGCTATTTAAATTGTAGCGTTGCACAATTGTGTGTATGCCTTCAGGATTTGGTTTATATGCACTTACTTGATCGGATCCAACAGCTTCGGTAATCAAGTGATTTAATCCAATAGCCGATAAATTTCTTTCTAATACATCACTCTTCTTACTAGACACCACGAAAAGTTTTTTCCCTTGGTTATACAAACTTGTAATGGCTTCAGTTATACCCGCAAATTCATAAATATAGTCCTTTTCAATAGATTGATATGTATGTCTAAATGTATCGATTAACTTTGCTAATGCTGCTTCATCTAATGGTCGGTCTGCTAATTTTAAAAATGATTCTTCAATAGGTATTCCCATATAATGCGTTATTTCTTTAGATGATGGTTCCGTTAAGCCACATGCTTTAAATGCACTTTGTGTTGCTACTTCACCACATTTTTTCGTGTCTGCCAACGTACCATCAAAATCAAAAATATAATTGTCAAACTTCAATATTAACACCCCTATTCGTTTATTATTGATATTATACTATAATTTATTATTTAAATAAAAAAATAATCGATAATATTTCTGCCTAGGCATCATATTATCGACTATCTTTATTTTATTCTAAATTAGCATGATTTTGTTGCATCGTTTGTTCCGTAACATTCATTTCAGTCATCAATCCCATTACAACACTATCTAAAAATAATTGAGATGCTTGTTCAAACAAACTTCCTAATGGTTGTGCCGAGCCTTGTTCATCATATTTTGTACCTGCAGGCAAAACGATGTTCGTCCCAGCTAGATTGCCTATTGCAGAATCTTTATTTGTAGTAATTAATACGATGTCAGCACCTACTGATTTTGCTTTGTCTGCTAATAATCTTAAATGTTCCGTGGAACCTGAACCAGAGATAATTACAAATACATCATTCGACTTAATCGCAGGTGTCGTTGATTCTCCAACAACATGTGCCTGTTTGCCGAGCTGATTTAAGCGCATTGCAAAACTATTCGCCACGAATCCTGAACGTCCTTTGCCAGCTACAAATATATGTTCAGCATGTAGTATTTTGGATGCAAAAGTTGAAAACTCATCCGCTTCAACATGTGACAAAGTCATCTTTAATTCATCTAGAATTAATTGATAGTCACTAAATTTAGCCATATTACTTACCTTCGATTGCAGCGCGACATTGTTTTGCAGCTTCTACTGGATCATCTGCATTTGCGATTCCGCCACCAACAATAACAAGATCAGGACTTTCAGCGACAATATCTTTAATTGTATCTGGTTTAATTCCACCTGCTACTGCAACTTTAGAATTTTTAATAACAGATTTAACGGTTCTTAAACTTTCTAATGGTGATTGCCCTTCTGCTTGTAAATCATAACCAGTGTGTACTGCAATATAATCAGCACCCATTTCATCTAGTTCTTTTGCACGTTTTTCTAAATCTTGAACAGCAATCATATCAACTAGTAATTGTTTATTATTTTTATGAGCTTCTTCAATAGCTGCTTTAATTGATGCATCTTCTGCAACACCTAGTATTGTAATTACATCCGCGCCAAATTTAATTGCTTGGCTAACTTCATAATCAGCTGCATCCATAATTTTCATGTCTGCTAATACTTTTACATTACTAATGTTGTCTGCCATATGTTTAACTGCTGGTAAACCTTCGTTGTAAATAATTGGCGTACCGATTTCTACGATATCTACATAATCTTTTACTTTATTTGCTAACTCAGCCGCGTCTTCTTTGTTTAATAAATCAATTGCTAATTGTAATTCCACTAAAAATCATCCTTCCAATGCTTTTTATCTTTCTATTGGAACCTTTCCCGAGGCATTTCTTAATTAAACATTGCAATCAATCCATTTCATCGACATGAATTTTCGCAACATTTTTCGGGCAAGCTTCGTCGTCTAAATATATCTCAACATTCGGGTGTTTGTGAAGTAATGTGGCTGGAACATCAACAGAAATTTCCTGATTTAATAAATGTGTAATAGCAGCACGTTTCTTTTCACCAAATGCGAGTAAAATGATACGTTTGGCTTGAAGAATATTAGCAAGTCCCATCGAAATGGCTTGCTTTGGAACATCATCTTCGTTTTTAAAATATCGACTATTAGCCTTAATAGTACTTTCAGTCAAATCAACGATATGAGTAACGCTATCAAACGGCGTACCAGGTTCATTAAATCCAATATGACCATTTTCACCAATACCTAAAATTTGAATATCACGTTGACCTTGTTGTTCTAAAACGTCATTATATTTTGACGCTTCCGCATTCATATCATCGGCATCTCCATTTGGAATATGAATGTTCTTTCTATTAAAATAAGGATATTGTTTGAAAAGCATGTCATCCATATAATAGTGATAACTTTGCGGATGTGATGCGGTTAAACCTACATATTCGTCTAAATTAAACGTGGATACATTGTCTACGTTTAACTGATTTTTATTTAATAACTTAACAAGTTGCTCATACAAATCTGTCATTGTACCACCAGTTGCTAAACCAAGTTTACAGTGCTGATTAAATGCCATCTCTTTATATAACTCACATGCAACATAGAATGATGCTTGTTTTTTCGATCCTAAGTTTAATACTTTCATTGTTTACATGCCTCCACAAATTTAATACATTTTAAAAAC
The DNA here is from genome assembly GCF_017152085.1 of Staphylococcus sp. EG-SA-2. NCBI lineage: Bacteria > Bacillati > Bacillota > Bacilli > Caryophanales > Staphylococcaceae > Staphylococcus > Staphylococcus sp. EG-SA-2. The sequence goes on along the minus strand of NZ_JACYHC010001226.1, from coordinate 5,947 downwards.
TTATGAATTCATTCATACACCATTAATATAGCATCATTTTTAATGTTTAACACTTTTCAAATTCCAACAAATTTTTGATTTTTAAAAGTAAAAAACTAATGCTGTATGATTACGTAATCCTGAGTAATTACCCTTCATGAAAATTAATTTATAAATAATTGAGCAATCGTATACAATTATCGAATAGTTTTTAGTAAAATAGAAAGATAAACACATTGATAGTGTAAGGAGTGAACGTGTTGGAACCAATTAAAGAACAAGAAGTTATAGATTTACTTGCTTCTTTTGAACATAAACCTGTGTATCTGCATGTTGAAACGACAAATGGGGCCTATGCGAACCATTTCGATCAACGTGTTTTTAATGCTGGTACATTTTTAAGAAACATACAAGTAACATATACGCATGCACAACTAAAAGGTGGTAATAAAGAACCTTATCGCATTGGTCTTAAACTATCAAATGGTGGTTGGGTTTATGTACAAGGTCTAACGCATTTTGAGGTCAATGAACATGATGAATTTTTAATTGCAGGTTTTAATTACGAAGGTCAACTCGCTGCAGCACTTCAAATTAGTGAGCGACCATTTAATTTATAGAGGAGGCATCAACATGACTGACGAAAGACATGTATTAGTAATATTTCCACATCCTGATGATGAAACCTTCTCATCTGCAGGCACATTAGCAAGTTATATCCAAAAAGGCATACCTGTAACATATGCATGTTTAACCCTAGGACAAATGGGCAGAAATTTAGGTAATCCCCCATTTGCAACACGCGAATCATTACCAAGTATTCGTGAGCGTGAACTAGAAGAAGCTTGTAAAGTTATTGGTATTACTGATTTAAGAAAAATGGGTTTACGTGACAAAACTGTCGAATTTGAACCCTACGAACATATAGATGGTATGATTAAATCTTTAATCGATGATACAAATCCATCATTGATTATTTCATTTTATCCTGGATATGCAGTACATCCTGATCACGAAGCAACAGCAGACGCTGTAATTCGAACGGTTGAACGCATGCCTAAAGAAGAACGCCCTCGTTTAACTTTAGTTGCGTTCAGTAATGATGCAACCGAAGCTCTTGGAGAACCTGATATTCAAAATGATATTACAGATTTTAAAGAACTTAAAATTAAGGCATTTGAAGCACATGCTTCTCAAACAGGTCCATTTTTAAAACAATTAGCAAGTCCTGAAATCGATGGTAAACAACACAGCTTTTTAACAGTCGAACCATATTGGACATATCACTTTAAATCTTAACGGAGGAAAAAAATGACTGAATTTGATTTATCGACACGAGAAGGTCGTTGGAAACACTTTGGTTCCGTAGATCCTATTGAAGGCACGAAACCTACTACTAAGAACGAAATGACAGACTTACAAAGTACACATAAAGATTTTTTATTTGAAATAGAAGAAGTTGGTATTAAAAACTTAGTGTACCCTGTACTTGTTGACCAGTATCAAACAGCTGGCACATTTAGTTTTTCAACAAGTTTAACAAAAGACGAAAAAGGTATTAATATGAGCCGTATAATTGAAAGTGTTGAAAAGCACTATGATAATGGTATTGAACTTGAATTTAATACACTTTATCAGGTGTTACGCACTTTACAAACGAATATGAAACAAAATGCGGCAGGCGTTGATGTTTCTGGGAAATGGTTCTTTGACCGCTATAGTCCAACCACAAATATTAAAGCAGTTGGTAATGCCGATGTCACTTATGGATTAGCAATTGACGGTGATAAAGTTACACGTAAAGAACTTACTATTGAAGCAACTGTCACAACGCTATGCCCTTGTTCAAAAGAAATAAGTGAGTATTCAGCGCACAACCAACGTGGTGTTGTCACTGTTAAAACATATATTAATAAAGATCAAAACATAGTTGATGACTATAAAAACAAAATTTTAGATGCAATGGAAGCTAATGCAAGTTCAATTCTATACCCTATTTTAAAACGTCCTGATGAAAAACGTGTGACAGAGCGTGCATATGAAAATCCACGTTTTGTCGAAGACTTAATTCGTTTAATTGCCGCGGACTTAGTTGAATTTGATTGGTTAGACGGTTTCGATATCGAATGTCGTAATGAAGAGTCTATCCATCAACATGATGCTTTCGCTAAATTAAAGTATCGCAAATAATATCATATGATTAATTCAAACGCGTAACATTAGTTGCGCGTTTTTATTATACCTTCTAGAGTTGTATATCTCTTTTATAAATCTTCTCATTTGATGTGCCTGAGGCATAAATCAATATCCTAAGCTCTACAATGATATATTGGTCGTAGTTGATTGAATAACTACTATCATTATAAATATCAAAATTTGTTGTTTTATAAATAAACACATCATCCAGTTAAAAGAAGTAATTAAATATTATGTGATATAATTATAAAAAATAGATATAAGTGGTGTTGTAAATGAATTATTTTGTAGGTAATAGTTTAGGTGTTAATTTAACTGGGATAGAAAAAGCAATTATTAATCGTTTAAATTTATTTAAAGAAATGGGAAGACCAGCGCAATGTGTATTTCTGTCATGGAATAGATATTTATATAGAAATGCCCAAAATTATATTACTAGTTCTGACTATATTAATATGTATGATTTCTTCCAAGAAGCAACATATTTAGAACGCAATGAACCATTTGACTGGTTGTCGTATTGGACTGATGAATGTCATTATACTTTAAAACATGTTGAAAATAGTCATGACTTTAGAATATATGATCAAGAGCGTTTCTTAATGTATGCCCATTTTCAAGATCCTAAATATCGTATATTAGATTATGTGAATCATTTTGATAGTCAAAGACGAAAAGTAAAACGTGATTTTTATGATGTGCGTGGCTTTTTAAGTTGTAGTAGGATTCTTGTTGATAAACAACAAACATTATGTGAATTTTTCTATAATCCAGAAGGTGACACAAAATTAGAAAAGTATTTTTCTTACAAGGATGGCAAACCAGAAGTACAAAAAATTATTGTTTACTATGCTAACAAACAATATTTCTTTAATAATGAAACGGAATTAGGCGCATTTTTCATTAAACAACTATATCAACATGGGGATTTATTTTTCAGTGACCGTAATGTGTATACAGCACCTATTTTCAACTTAACACCTGAGTCAATCCCAGTAGTAGCTGTGCTTCACAGTACACACATTAAAAATATTGATGCATTAGATTCATCGCCATTTAAAAATGTATATAAAGCGATGTTTGAAAATTTATCTCGATATCGTGCAATTATCGTTTCTACTGAGCAGCAAAAATTAGATGTTGAAAAACGTATTAACCATACTATTCCAATTGTTAATATTCCTGTCGGCTATAGTGAAACAATTGATACACCAGTCCAAACATTAGATCAGCGCAGTGTTAAATTAATTTCCGTTGCTCGTTATTCACCTGAAAAACAATTACATCAACAAATTGAATTAATTAAACGCTTAGTATCGTATGTCCCAAAAATAGAGCTTCATATGTATGGTTTTGGTTCTGAAAGTAAAAAATTAAATGAATTGATACAAAAATATGGATTGGAAAATCATGTTTACTTACGTGGCTTTTTAAGCAATCTAAACCAAGAATACAGCGATGCTTACTTAAGTTTAATAACAAGTAACATGGAAGGTTTCTCTTTAGCGCTACTTGAATCTTTAGCACATGGTGTTCCAGTTATTAGTTATGATATTAAATATGGACCTAACGAATTGATTACGCCTGATTTCAATGGTTATTTAATTACTAAAAATGATGAAGATGCCCTATTTGATAAAGTAAAATATGTGATTGATCATCCTGAAGTACAACAACGACTGTCAAAAGGTAGTTTAGCAAAAGCGCAACAATATAGTAAAGCGTCGTTAATTAAACAATGGGACCAATTTGTTCGTCTTATATAAATGTACTTTACCTTTATTTTTACAAAAATAGCATTTTCCTATGTCATTTAACTAAACATGTAAGTTCGTATGAACGAGGTTTGTTAAATAGATGATTCTAGGAAAATGCTTTTTTCTTTTGACTTAGTTTAAAATATTTTGCCACTTTGTACTGATAGTAGTTGCATTGTACTGTTGTGCAGATTCTATGCTATTAATCGAAAACTGTTGCAATTTTTGAGTATTATTTAGTAATTGATCGACCTTTTCAACCATTTGATTGATGTCACCTTTAGGTACTAAATAGCCATTAAATCCATCTTGAATCAGTTCTGATGGCCCATAATCTATATCATAACTGATCACTGGTGTACCTACTGAAAGCGACTCTAAAATTGCTAAGCCAAAACCTTCCATTTTACTTGTCGATAACATCAGTTCTGCTTTAGCAATCTCTTCATTAATATGCGTCTTAAAACCATGAAATTTAACATGTTCCGATAAATGATAATCTTCTACAAGTTGTCGATATTCTGACAAACCATTTCCATGTCCATAAATATTCAATTGAATATTGGGATGTTTTGTTACTAATTGCTTGATCACTTCAATTTGATGTTTAATTTGTTTATTTTCAACGAGGCGAGCAATTGATATGATATGATTTTTCTCCTTTTGATTGATGTCAAATTGATACTTTAAATTTGCCACGTAGCCAACCGGAATATTGATAACTGGTATTTTATTTTCAATATATTGTGAAATATCTTGGCATTGCTGTTCTGTTGATACAACAATCGCTTTATAACGTGTTAAATTATTAAATACTGTTTTATAAAAACTTTTTATACCATTACCGGTACCGGATAAATGTGTACTATGGAGCACAACAACAACTGGAATACTTTGATTTAATCCCGCTATAACATTTCCTAATTCATGAGGACGATCTAATATGATTTGATCATTATTTTTACATAATTGATGGAGAAAATATTGAACTAATTCATCTTCTGTATCAAAAAATTGTTGCTGCTGGTCTTCATTTAAGATAACCTTTGTGAGCGTGTTTTTTCCTTTTATATCGTCGAAATATTTTTGGATGACGATTTCCCCATTAGGTGTATAGTAATTTTCGAGTACAATCCGTTGTCCTTCACCTAAAATTCGAGAACAACTTAAAAAGCCTCTTCCATCATACAATTCGCGTTTTACTTTTCTTCTTTTATGATCAAAATAATTCACATAGTTTAATTGATGATACTGTTTATCTAAAAAATGAGCATACATTACAAATTGCTCTTCATCATATATTCTGACATCATTTGAATTTTCCACAAATTTCAATGTGTACCTACATGACTTTTCCCAATACTGTATCCAGTTAACTTGCTTTGTCTTTTTATAATTGATTGCTTTTTGAAAATAGTCATACATTGTAAATACATCATTTTCAATCTGATGTTGCTTCGCATATGTGTATGAATAAGGATTCCATTTAACATATACACATTTTGAAGATATGCCGTGTTGTTTGAACAACTTCAATCTATTTATTTGCGCTTTTTCTACACCTGTAATTTTACTTTCTAAAATTGTTCCTAAAATGTAATTCATATTATCGCCTCATATAAGTTTTATTCCGTATCTTTATTGTTTATTTTATATGAAAAATACATCTATTGCATGTGTAATCATAAAAAAAACCAGGCCACAAGGACCTGGGTCATATTGTATTATTTGTTTTGTTTTTTGCGACGACCGAATAACAATAATGAACCTAATGCTGCAAATAATCCACCAAATAACGTTGCGTTATTTGAGCCGTTATTTTCACTACCTGTTTCTGGTAATGCTTTTGCTTTATTGTGATGGTCTTTAGTAGTACTCATTGGTTTAACAGGTGTATGTTTTCCTGCATCCGAGTCCGAATCGCTATCTGAGTCTGAATCACTGTCTGAGTCTGAGTCGCTATCTGAGTCTGAGTCGCTGTCCGAATCTGAGTCGCTATCTGAGTCTGAGTCGCT
>NZ_JACYHC010001225.1:0-639 GCF_017152085.1 Staphylococcus sp. EG-SA-2 | reverse complement strand
ATAATGTGTATTTACATACTAAAAATAACAAGATAAACGATTTGATTTAAGGCAAGCATAGTTAGCACAACTATGTTTGTTTTTCTTTGTTCGACATTTTTACGAACAAACGTTTGCTTTTTGTGTGACTACTTTGCTAAAATATGTAATGAGAAAGCAAAGAGTTGAGCGGAAATATAAATAATACGTTGAAAGAGGAGGCATATGTGACAATGGTTGAACATTATCCTTTTAAAATACATTCTGATTTTGAGCCTCAAGGTGACCAACCGCAAGCAATTGAAGAAATCGTGGAAGGTATTAAAGCGGGGAAAAGACATCAAACTTTATTAGGTGCTACTGGCACAGGGAAAACATTTACGATGAGTAATGTTATTAAAGAAGTTGGGAAACCAACGTTAATTATCGCGCATAACAAAACATTAGCAGGACAATTATATAGTGAGTTTAAAGAATTTTTTCCTGAAAACAGGGTGGAATACTTTGTAAGTTACTATGATTATTATCAACCAGAGGCATACGTACCGTCTACTGACACTTTTATTGAAAAAGATGCCTCAATCAATGATGAAATTGATCAACTACGACATTCTGCTACAAGTGCATTATTTGAACGCGATGATGTAATTATTATTGCTA
>NZ_JACYHC010001224.1:0-639 GCF_017152085.1 Staphylococcus sp. EG-SA-2 | reverse complement strand
GTTTTTATAATGATACTGTATCTTCGATTTTTTTAGCAAAAACAATTCTTCCTGAAGATGTTTGCAATAAGCTGACTACTTCTAAATTGACATGACTGCCAATAAGATTTTTAGCATTATCAACAACTACCATCGTACCATCATCTAGATATCCTACTGCCTGACCAGGCTCTTTACCCATTTTTGTCAGTAAAATATGCAGTTGATCACCTTGATGTACATTAGGTTTGATTGCTTCTGATAAATCATTAACATTTAATGCTTTGATACCATGTACATGACAAACTTTATTTAGGTTGAAATCTGTCGTAATAATACTTGCATGATATTGTTTAGCTAGCTTTAATAGCATTGTATCAATATCACTATGTGTTTTAGTTGGATGTATAACCTTTGTAGGATAATCTAAATCATACAATTCATTTAAAATATCTAAGCCTCTTTTACCCTTTTCACGTTTAACACTGTCATTTGAATCTGCAACAATTTGTAATTCATTAATAACACCTTGCGGAATTAAAATATTGCCATCGATAAAACCGCAACGAATGACTTCTAAAATACGACCATCAATAATTGCGCTTGTGTCGATAATTTTTGGCGTAGCACTTTTAGTATGTTGTGACATGGAACGCGCTA
>NZ_JACYHC010001223.1:0-640 GCF_017152085.1 Staphylococcus sp. EG-SA-2 | reverse complement strand
AAAATATGAGATTATCTGGGATGTCGCTGTCAATATCGATACGGTCTCTATTATTTTTGATATCGTTATGCATAATTTTAATGCAGACATTTTTTAATACTTTATTAAATTCAGCGTCTTCTTCTTGGAATTCTGCGATTTCTCTCAAATCCTCTTTATTATTAATCGTATCACTCATCGTTTGGAATGGATGATTAAGACGGTCACTGATATCTCTAGCAAAGTAGTCTTTAGTCAATTGATTGAACAAATACTCTAGAAGATCATATTTATCATAAAAATGTTTATAAAATGTTGTGCGGTGTACGAGTGCATTGTCGCAAATTTGATTGACAGTAATCGTTTGGAATAATTGCTGTTCTAACAATTGTAGCAAGCTACTCGACAATGCTTTTTTTGTCTTTATAACTCGTAAATCAGTCTCTTTCATCTATATTTCTCCTTTGTGTGTAGTTTAATATACAAAATTTTCCAATTGATTCTTTAAGAGGTCGGGGATAGATACTATAATCGAACAATAATCTACACTGTATATTTAAACTATAACGTTGATTTTAAAAGGAGGCAATATACTTTGGCAAAATTTTTATATAAGATGGGGACATTCATCGCAAAACATAAATGGTCCGCGGTCATTGCA
>NZ_JACYHC010001222.1:0-640 GCF_017152085.1 Staphylococcus sp. EG-SA-2 | reverse complement strand
AAAATATGAGATTATCTGGGATGTCGCTGTCAATATCGATACGGTCTCTATTATTTTTGATATCGTTATGCATAATTTTAATGCAGACATTTTTTAATACTTTATTAAATTCAGCGTCTTCTTCTTGAAATTCTGCAATATCTCGCAAATCTTCTTTATTGTTAATTGTATCGCTAATCGTTTGAAATGGGTGGTTAAGGCGATCGCTAATGTCTCTGGCAAAATAGTCTTTAGTCAATTGATTGAACAAATACTCTAGAAGATCGTATTTATCATAAAAATGTTTATAAAATGTTGTGCGGTGTACGAGTGCGTTGTCGCAAATTTGATTGACAGTAATCGTTTGGAATAATTGCTGTTCTAACAATTGTAGCAAGCTACTCGACAATGCTTTTTTTGTCTTTATAACTCGTAAATCAGTCTCTTTCATCTACATTTCTCCTTTGTGTGTAGTTTAATATACAAAATTTTCCAATTGATTCTTTAAGAGGTCGGGGATAGATACTATAATCTAACAATAATCTACACTGTATATTTAAACTATAACGTTGATTTTAAAAGGAGGCAATATACTTTGGCAAAATTTTTATATAAGATGGGGACATTCATCGCAAAACATAAATGGTCCGCGGTCATTGCA
>NZ_JACYHC010001221.1:0-641 GCF_017152085.1 Staphylococcus sp. EG-SA-2 | reverse complement strand
GATGCGACATCCACTCACTATAGTCTTTATATTGCAATTTAAGTGGTAACAATAATTTATGTTGATAAAGTGCGTTAAGATCATTCATTAATTGTATATTACTCATACCGTCATTAATGATATGATGCGTATCTATAAAGAGGTATGCATGTAAGGGACTTCTAATGTATCTCACTCTAATTTGACTTGGCTTTTCCAAATTAAAAGGTGCTACAAATTGGCGCATGATTTCTTGTTCATCCGTAAAATGCGTGTTAACTTCTTCAAAGTCAACTGCAACATCTGCCACAATACGTTGTCGAACCTCATCATCTACAACAATATATTGTGTTCGTAAAATCTCATGTCGCGCTATCAAACGCTGCACTGCTTGTCGCAATTGAGCTACATTAAGTTCTGATGATAACCGCCATAAAAAAGGTACGTTATACACCGTATCTTTATGGTTTGATTTCCATAATAAATACATACGCTTTTGTGCAGAGCTCAGCACATAATCATCTTTAACTATAGTTTCTGGAATCACTTCATAGTTTTGTTCTTGAACCTTAGCAATCGCTTGTGCTAGTTCAAATACAGTTGGCTTTTGTAATAAATCACCAATTTGTAATCGTTTCCCAGTAGATGCCTCTATCCGATTC
>NZ_JACYHC010001220.1:0-641 GCF_017152085.1 Staphylococcus sp. EG-SA-2 | reverse complement strand
GATGCGACATCCACTCACTATAGTCTTTATATTGCAATTTAAGTGGTAACAATAATTTATGTTGATAAAGTGCGTTAAGATCATTCATTAATTGTATATTACTCATACCGTCATTAATGATATGATGTGTATCTATAAACAGGTATGCATGTAAGGGACTTCTAATGTATCTCACTCTAATTTGACTTGGCTTTTCCAAATTAAAAGGTGCCACAAATTGGCGCATAATTTCTTGTTCATCCGTAAAATGCGTGTTAACTTCTTCAAAGTCAGCTACAACATCTGCCACAATACGTTGTCGAACCTCATCATCTACAACAATATATTGTGTTCGTAGAATCTCATGTCGCGCTATCAAATGCTGAACTGCTTGTTGCAATTGAGCTACATTAAGTCCTGATGATAACCGCCATAAAAAAGGTACGTTATACACCGTATCTTTATGGTTTGATTTCCATAATAAATACATACGCTTTTGTGCAGAGCTCAGCACATAATCATCTTTAACTATAGCTTCTGGAATCACTTCATAGTTTTGTTCTTGAACCTTAGCAATCGCTTGTGCTAGTTCAAATACAGTTGGCTTTTGTAATAAATCACCAATTTGTAATCGTTTCCCAGTAGATGCCTCTATCCGATTC
>NZ_JACYHC010001219.1:0-641 GCF_017152085.1 Staphylococcus sp. EG-SA-2 | reverse complement strand
CATATGATAGTTTCATCTTTTTATAATCATCTAAAATGAAAGCTAAAATGTATTCAGATAATTGTTTAGCTTGAACACCTTTTCCATTAGTTAAAAGTATGCCGTGATCTGCAATATAATCTAACGGCAATGTATTTACACCCGTTGCAAACCATGCAATCCATTTTAAATTCGGGCAACGTTGTAAAAATGCCTCATTGATACCGCCATCATAACCAACTAATATATCTAAATCAGCCAAGTCGCTCTCAGGTATTTCTGATGCTTTTTTATAAAATTTAAAATCTAAATCTGAAAAGCGTTGTTGTAATTCAGTTTCAACTTCACGCATACGATTCAACCCAACAACTTTCATATATGTCACCCCAAAATGTTTTTAAGTTCTTCTATTTGTGTTTTAACCTTAACCTTCTCGATAACATCTAATACTTTACCTTGTTCATCTATTATAAAAGTCGTTCTTACAATGCCCATACTTTCTTTGCCAAATGATTTTTTTAACTGATATACGCCAGTTTCTTTAGCTAATTTAAAATCTTCATCTACTAATAAATCGAAATTCAATCCGTGTTTCTCAATAAAATTTTGGTGTTTTTTCTTTGAATCACCGCTTATACCATATACTGCAACATCTAAATCAT
>NZ_JACYHC010001218.1:0-641 GCF_017152085.1 Staphylococcus sp. EG-SA-2 | reverse complement strand
CTATAAATTCTTTATGCTCGTTAGCATGATATGCCTTCCCGTCTAAAAATATTACTTCGCCATCAGACCCTGTTAACGTTGCAATCCCTAAATTCCCATGTTCTAACAATTCATTAATTGTAGCTGTTCCTTCTAGTAAGCCAGCCATTAACGTACCTAATGTACCATGTTGATACAAGACATTCGTCATTCCAAAACCATCTCCCTATAGTTATTCCTCGTTGTCATGCTCTACTTCGTGCTTAATGCAGAACTACTTTCCTTTATACTCAATGACGCCTCGGCATTTCGATTCATGTCACTAAATTTTCACGAGTCATAATACTTTATTCAATTATTATTTTACGCAAAAGTATTGCCTCTATCAATGCTTGCTAAAAAAATGGATCTATCAGTGCCACATGTTACTGCAACACTAATAGATCCTCTTACCATTAATATATTTCTAATTAATACTTAAAATAGGCTTAGTCTTCTAATAAATATTTAATTGAATCAAATGTATCTTCTAATATTTTAACAGATTTATCGAACAACGCTTGTTCTTCGGCACTTAATGGCATTTCATAAATTTTAACTGCGCCATGTTGGTTAACTAATGTTGGTACACCTAGGTAAACGCCTTTGTGACCACCATATTG
>NZ_JACYHC010001217.1:0-641 GCF_017152085.1 Staphylococcus sp. EG-SA-2 | reverse complement strand
CTATAAATTCTTTATGCTCGTTAGCATGATATGCCTTCCCGTCTAAAAATATTACTTCGCCATCAGACCCTGTTAACGTTGCAATCCCTAAATTCCCATGTTCTAACAATTCATTAATTGTAGCTGTGCCTTCTAGTAAGCCAGCCATTAACGTACCTAATGTACCATGTTGATACAAGACATTCGTCATTCCAAAACCATCTCCCTATAGTTATTCCTCGTTGTCATGCTCTACTTCGTGATTAATGCAGAACTACTTTCCTTTATACTCAATGACGCCTCAACATTTTTATTCATGTCACTAAATTTTCACGAGTCATAATACTTTATTCAATTATTATTTTACGCAAAAGTATTGCCTCTATCAATGCTTGCTAAAAAAATGGACCTATCAGTGCCACGTGTTACTGCAACACTAATAGATCCTCTTACCATTAATATATTTCTAATTAATACTTAAAATAGGCTTAGTCTTCTAATAAATATTTAATTGAATCAAATGTATCTTCTAATGTTTTAACAGATTTATCGAACAACGCTTGTTCTTCGGCACTTAATGGCATTTCATAAATTTTAACTGCGCCATGTTGGTTAACTAATGTTGGTACACCTAGGTAAACGCCTTTGTGACCACCATATTG
>NZ_JACYHC010001216.1:0-642 GCF_017152085.1 Staphylococcus sp. EG-SA-2 | reverse complement strand
AAAAAACGAATCACACACGGATTATCGTCGCTGTGATTCGTTTTTATTTTTCTTTTTATTTCGCTTTACAAATAAGAATAGCATGATTGAAAATACCACCATCATAGAACATACAATTGCTAGCCAACTTTTACTATATGCAGTTGACGCACTTTTCTTATTATCTTCTTGTTTTTTAACTACTGTAAAATCGTCTTTTTCATGCGGTTCAAATGAGCGTTGTTTTGAATACGGCTTATCTTCGGGCTTTTTCAAATCTGGCATTGATCCAATTTCACCAGTAATTAATGCGAGTACTTGTTCATCTAAATTACGATAGTACCTTTCTGATTTCAATGGATTGAAATATTGGAATCTAAAGTAATTCGATTGCTGTTGTAATCCATTTAAATATGCATTTCCGCTGAAATTTTGTTTTCGAATAATATTATAAATGTCTTCATCAGTAACTTCTCCATAATCTTTGCCCAACTTATTAATTTGATTTAAAATATACGGATTATACTTGTAAGCCCCATTTGCCAAGGCTAAAAATCGTTGGGATACAAAATCATTACCAGTAGGATTTTGTGAGTTTCCTTGATTCCCATTTGGTTGCCATTGACCTTGATTAGATCCATCTGAAGCATTTGGGTTCCATGT
>NZ_JACYHC010001215.1:0-9780 GCF_017152085.1 Staphylococcus sp. EG-SA-2 | reverse complement strand
CCGATTTTAAATATAGCTATTAGAATTTAGTTTTCGTAGTAACCTAATTCTAAGTCTTTTGAAGTTTGTTTACGGATTTTTCTCATTAATTTTTCGTCTTCAATTAATGATTCACCGTATGATGGAATCATTTTCTTGATTTTAGGTGCCCATTCAGTTTTGTATTCAGGGAAGTTACGTTCTAATACTTCTAACGCAACTGAAACTGAAGTTGAAGCCCCTGGTGATTCACCTAATAATGCAATTACAGTGTGGTCTTGTGAGTTAACCACTTCTGTACCGAATTGGATGAATCCTTTACCGTGTTCAGGTGTATCTTTGATAACTTGTACACGTTTACCAGCAGTGTATAATTGCCAATCTTCATTACGTGCTTCTGGATAGAAAGTACGTAAGTGGTTCATACAACCTTCTTTTGTCATAATCACTTGATCAAATGAGTATTTAATTAAAGGTAAGTTTTTAACTGCTGCTGCTAATAAAGTTGTAATGTTGTATGTTTTAACAGACTTGAATAAATCTAAGTTAGAACCATTTTTCAAGAATTTAGGTCCAACATTAGCAAATGGTCCAAATAATAATGTTCTTTGACCATCAATGTAACGCGTATCTAAATGAGGTACAGTCATTGGTGGTGTACCAGGTGGCTCTTTACCATAAACTTTGGCATCGTGTTGTTCAATAACTTGTGGGTTTGTACAAGCTAAGAATTGACCACTGATAGGGAATCCACCCAAATGTTTACTTTCAGGGATACCTGTTTTTTGTAATAATGGAATCGCTCCACCGCCAGCACCGATGAATACATAGTCAGTTACTTGTTTGAATTTCTCACCAGTTAGGCGATTTTTAACAGTAACTTCCCATTGACCATTTGATAATTGTTCAAAATCAACAACTTCATGGTTAAATTGCACTGTAGCATTTGGATGTGCTTCAATGCTTTTAGCCATTTTACGTGTTAATTCACCGAAGTTTACATCTGTACCTTCGTCAATTTTACTTGCCGCCATGATACCAGGGTTATCTTCACGGCCTTTCATCATCAATGGAATCCATTTTTTCATTACTTCGATGTCTTCAGTATATTCGATATTATCGAACATAGGGAAAGCTTTCATCGCTTCGTAACGATCTTTTAAGAATTTAACATTGTTTTTACCTCTAACATAACTGATGTGTGGTAATGGATTGATAAATTCTCTTGGGTTCTCGATGCTACCGCTTTTCACTAAGTGACCCCAGAATTGTTTTGAAATCTCAAACTCTTCGTTAATCACTTTCGCTTTTTCGATGTCGATAGAACCATCAGGTTGTAAAACTGTGTAGTTCAACTCACATAATGCTGCATGACCCGTACCAGCATTATTTCTTTCGTTTGAACTTTCGATTGCAGGACGATCCAAGCGTTCGTAAACGTGGATATTCCAGTCTGGCTCAATTTCTTTTAACATTGAACCAAATGTTGTGCTAAGTACACCGGCTCCAATTAAAACGATGTCTTTACTATTAGACTTAGCCATTGGTTTCACCTCTCCAAAAATTGTAAATGTGTATCATCAATATGAAAGTTACATAAAACTGACATATTTCTTTAAAATATCAACGCCATAGATAACTTCCTGTTTTAATTGATACGCTGTAACAAAATACTATAGTTAGTGCTTACATGTATATGTTAAAGCAAGCAGTGGTAAATGTAAATTATAATTATTCATTAACTTTGCAATATATTAAATCTTTTATTCATAGAAGATAAATATCAAATCAATCATAATTATTTGACAACAAATAGCTAACGATTGTTTTAATCTACATTTGGATTATAGCATTTTAAACCTATACTCTATTTTGATACAATATAAGTGTAAAATCAATCATAAAAAGGAGATTCAATATCTGCATCCAAGAAAAACATCACAATTACCTTTAATATTGAAAACTATTTTGAATCTTTCACTTATAGGCATTGTGATTATCGTTTTTACACATGCTGAGTTTCAACTTAATGCCGGTGATAGTAATGTGTTTTTATTAACATGGGATATTCGAGGTTTAACATCTTATATTTTCTCATTCTTAATACTGGTTGCGCTTGTTTCTAAACTAATTTTAATATTTATAACTAGACGACAAAGAACATCATAAATAAACAAGCAGTCCAGTGCGTATCATCATACCTTACGCATTGGACTGCTTTGCTATGTTTATTGATTGCTATCTTTTTGTTGTTGCCATTTTTCTATTTCAGAATCTCGTAGTTCAACACGACGAATTTTACCTGAGTTTGTTTTTGGTAAGTCGTCAACGAATTCAATCTCTCTCGGATATTTATATGGTGCAACTTCATTTTTAACAAATTGTTGTAGTTCTTTAACTAACGTATCATCACCCGCAGTATGGTCCTGTAAAATAACGAATGCTTTAACAATATTTCCTCGTATATCATGAGGCTTTGCTACTACAGCACATTCTTTAACGGCTGGATGATTCGTTAACGCATCTTCAACTTCAAAAGGCCCAATCGTATAGCCTGAACTAATAATAATGTCATCTCGACGTCCTTCAAACCAGAAATAACCATCATCATCTACATGAGCTAAGTCACCAGTGATGTAGTATTTACCTGTTTGCGCTTTCGCCGTACGTTCTGGCTCTTTATAATACCCTTTGAAAAGTGCTGGCAAATCAAGTGGTACTGCAATATTCCCTTTCGTATTAGCAGGTACGCTATTCCCCTCATCATCTACTACAGTGACCGAACTACCTGGAATGCCTTTACCCATTGATCCAATCCTCTGTGGTGTATCTTTTAAAAAGCCTATAAGCAAGGTACTTTCAGTCTGGCCATATCCATCTCTTACAGTTAAATTAAAGTATTTCTTGAATTGTTCAACTACTTCTCGATTTAGTGGCTCACCTGCAGAAACGGCACTATGTAAATGCGTTAAGTCATAATCATTTAAGTTCTGTAATTTAGCCATCATACGATATTCTGTCGGTGTACAACATAAAACATTAATTTGATATTTTTGAAGCAATTCTAAGTATGTTTCAGGACTGAACCTTCCATTAAATACAAAAGCAGTTGCACCTGAACCTAATACAGATAAGAAAGGACTCCATACCCATTTTTGCCAACCTGGTGCTGCTGTTGCCCAAACTAAGTCATCTTCATTAATACATAACCAATGTTTTGGTGCCATTTGTAAATGTGCAAATCCCCATCCATGACAATGTGTAACGGCTTTAGGATTGCCAGTTGTACCAGATGTATATGACAGAATCGCCATATCATCACGCGTCGTATCTGCCATTTCTAGTTTGTTACTTGCGTTTTCTTTTTCAGCTTCAAGTGAAATCCATCCATCTTTTTGACCGGCAATAACAAATTTAGTTAACGCATCATATTCTTTAATTTTTTCAAATTCAACTGTGAATGGCTCTAGTGCAATAACTGCATTTATTTCACCGTGCGTGATACGGTATTGTAAATCTTTAGTTCTTAGCATTTCAGAACATGGAATGATTGCAACACCTAATTTTAAAGCAGCAATATATAATTCATACGTCGCAATAGATCGTGGCATCATAATGAGTACTTTATCGCCTTTAGATAAACCGTGCGATGCTAAAACATTACCTACTTTATTAGACTGTTCAATGAGCTGTTGGTAAGTGACTGATATATCTTCGCCTTCAGTATTATGATATAAAATTGCCTTTTTATCTGGTATGTGGCTATATTTTTCGATTTCCGAAATAATGTTATATTTTTCAGGCGCGAATAGAGCTGACTTTTGCATAACTAACTTCCTTTCATACATCCACTTTTCCTGTGATGAACATTGTAATTTTATAAATGAATTATATATATCATACGCCTATCTTTACAGAATTTTCAATTAAATAGGGTTAAATACCAAAGTCCTCGACACTACACTTTGACATGACGTAGCATTCAAGGACTTTCAAATGATTGAGGGTTGATATCTCGGGCTAGACCATATCAGCTAATTCAATACGAATATTGTATGATAATTCACGATTAATTATTTTTACATCTGCACCTTTCGAAGTGCCACGATGCTTGTGTGTATGCTTGTACTCAGCTGAATTTTGCCAATGATAAAATGCTTGCCTATTTTCCCACAGCGTAATAATGATATAGTGTCTACCAGCTGTTCTAGGTCTTAAAAACCTTAATGCTTTAAACCCATCAACGTTTTTTAAATGCTTATTACGTTGCAAAAATTTTTGCTCGAATGTTTCTTCTTGTCCTTCGTTAATATATAAATGATTTAACACACATAATGAATCATTTGATAAATCATTTATCGCTTCTAGCACATCGTAATATGCAGTGTCATTATTTTTTTGTATTGTGAGACAATCATCCAGTTCTTCTATTACATAACTTCTATATTCATCATAAATGTTCATAATAAATGCCTTCATTTCATTTATATTTTTGGTCATATTACTTTATATCTATTACTAATTCATTCCCGTATTTATTAATTACAATCATAGTTTGGCTTCTTTTTAAAAGATAAGACTTTGTAAAAAGTATTAATATTTCATGCAAATGGGGACAGGAGTCGCCCACTATTTTTGTGTCTTCAATTTCATGATCATTATTTAACATTAGTCATGAAAATAGCCGACAACTTCATCTGTGAAATCACCGGCCTTTTATTTTAGCTAACTTTATTTCTGATTTTACGATTTTAATTGATCATACAGAGAAAGTGATCTTTTTACAATTTCTAAAAACTCATGATCTATATTGGACATTTGATGAAAATAAGACAAAATGTTTTCTGTTAGCTTCTCTTGTTTTGGGAATGAATCATCTTCTTTAATCCAAATCGCTAATTCGCCTAATGGTGTTTTATCATCTTTAAATGTTTGTATATATTCGTAAAAGCTCATAGTATTCCTTCTCTCAATTTACTTATATAAATCCTACCACGAAAGCTTTCAAGAAAACACAATTAAATGTCTATTTAGTGAACTTTTTAAGGTTGTACACTCTTTTAATGTCTGCCAATTAGGTCAATTAATCATCACAATGTACAATTAACTCTATTTTCAGTTCACTTACTCACACACCGTTTTTAAACAACACATTAACTTCTCATTTAGATAAAACGCAAAAAAGTCTGGCACCAATACAATAGATGCCAGACTAAGAGTCTACTATATAAATTTATTTAGCGTATGGTTTTACTTCGATTGCACCTTCATTTTCATCATGAACACCATGCTTATAATAATCAATATATTGTGGCTCTAAAGGCTTTCTGCCACGTATAATGTCTGCTGCTTTTTCAGCTAACATTAAAACAGGTGCGTGTATATTGCCATTTGTCGTACGTGGCATAGCGGATGCATCAACTACACGTAAATTTTCCATACCGTGGACTTTCATTGTTAACGGGTCAACTACTGCCATTGGATCTGAAGCAGGACCCATTTTAGCACTACAAGATGGGTGTAATGCTGTTTCACCATCTCTACGAACCCAATCAAGAATTTCTTCGTCTGTTTGCACTTCTGGTCCTGGTGAAATTTCTCCACCATTGAATGGATCCATTGCTTTTTGAGATAAGATATTTCTTGCTACACGAATTGCTTCTACCCATTCTTTTTTATCTTCTTCTGTTGATAAATAATTAAAGCGGATACTTGGTTTTTCGAATGGATCTTTAGATTTGATTTTCAAGCTACCACGAGAGTTTGAATACATTGGTCCTACGTGAACTTGATAACCATGTGCGACCGCTGCCTTTTGACCATCATATCTTACAGCTATTGGTAAGAAATGGAACATTAAGTTAGGATAATCAACTTCGTTATTTGAACGTACAAATCCGCCACCTTCAAAATGGTTAGATGCTGCTGCACCTGTACGTGTGAAAATCCATTGTAAACCAATAAATGGCATGCGCTTGATATCTAAGCTTGGCTGTAATGATACAGGTTCCTTACATTTATGTTGAATGTATACCTCTAAGTGATCTTCAAAGTTTTCACCCACACCTGGTAAATGAACACGTGGCTCAATGCCTTTTGATTTTAGGAACTCTGAATCACCGATACCAGATAATTGTAGTAATTGTGGCGTATTGAATGCCCCACCAGACAAAATGACTTCATTAGCATCGATGGTATGTAGTTTGCCATTTTTCTTATACGTAACACCAGTTGCTCTTCTACCTTCATAATGAATTTCAGTTACAAAGGCACGTGTTTCAACGGTTAAGTTTTTACGCTTCATCGCTGGATGTAAATATGCTCTTGAAGCTGACATTCGGCGACCACGATGTACTTGACTATCGAACGGTCCAAAACCTTCTTGTCTAAATCCATTCACATCAGGTGTTTTATGATAACCTGCTTCAACACCTGCATCAAAGAATGACTGGAATAAAGGATTCGTTGCTGGCCCTCGTTTTAACTTAATTGGTCCATCATGGCCTCTAAATTTATCATAAGGCGCTGCACCGTATGTTTTTTCTAATTTTTTAAAATACGGTAAACAGTGTGCAAAATCCCAAGTTTCCATACCTTCTGGTTCTGCCCAGCCTTCATAGTCCATTGGATTACCACGTTGGTAAATCATGCCATTAATCGAACTTGATCCACCTAAAACTTTACCTCGGGCATGTGCTACTTTACGACCGCCCATATGTGGTTCTTCATCTGTTGAATAAATCCAATCGTAAAATTTATTGCCTGAAGGGAACATTAACGCAGCAGGCATTTGGATAAATAAATCCCAAAAATAATCACTGCGACCCGCTTCTAATACTAAGACTTCTTTATCTTTATCTTCACTCAGACGATTACCTAGTACAGAACCTGCACTGCCTCCTCCAATGATGACATAATCATATGATTTATTTTTGTTACTCATCGTTATGACCTCCAAAGTTTGTTGTATTTCAAAGTGAGTATTGCATGAAATATTTGTTAGTGGCTGATTGGTTATCGTTGAATTGCTAAACTTGGCTAACCAAAACACTCGATTTTCCTTTTACGATTGTTACTAACAGTCATGAAATAATCTATGATTCATTTTGCGTTTAGTCCAAATTATCAATCAACATTTCGCCACTTATACAAAACAAAGTGAGTGTCTTGTGTTCTTACAATGGCACTCACCTTATCTAATTTTTATTTGCTAAACCAATTCACTAATTGTGGATTTGTATTTGTTAAAATGTGTTTTGAAACAAGGTACTCTTCTAAGCCTTCTTTGCCTAATTCTCTACCGATACCTGATTGTTTGTATCCACCCCATGGCGCTTGTGCAAAATATGGATGGAAATCATTAATCCACACCGTTCCAAGTTTCAACTTGTTAGCAACGCGTTGTGCTTTTCCAATATCTTTAGAAAATACAGCACCTGCTAAACCATATATAGAATCATTCGCTAATTGAATCGCTTCTTGTTCAGTTTCAAAGCCTTCTACAGTAACGACAGGTCCGAAAACCTCTTCTTGTACAATACGCATTGACGTATCACAATTTGTAATGACTGTTGGCTCGAAGAATAGACCATCTTTTAAATCGTCTCTATCTGGACGTTTACCACCAACAGCAATTGTTGCGCCTTCTGCTTTAGCTACATCCATATAAGATTCGATCTTATTACGATGTTCTGTTGAAATCACTGGTCCCATTTCAGTATCAGCATCAAAACCATTACCTAATTTGATTTTTTTCACGCGATCAATAAGTGCTTGCTCAAATTTGTCTTTAATACTGTTTTGTACTAATATTCTTGATCCTGCTGAACAAACTTGACCTGCATGAAAATATCCACCATTTAACGCTTGGTCTACTGCCAATTCAAAATCAGCATCATCAAAGATAATGTTTGGATTTTTACCGCCAAGTTCCAAGGCAATATTCGTAACATTATTAGCAGCATTTTTCATAATATGCTTACCAGTCTCAATGCCACCTGTAAATGATACAAGGTCAACCTCTTTATGACCTGACATTACGTCACCAACTTCAGAACCTGCACCTAGAATAAGATTAATTGTTCCTTTAGGGAAACCAACTTCTTCCATTAATTCAAAAACACGTATTGTTGTTAATGGTGTAATTTCACTTGGTTTCATAACTAGTGAACAACCCGTAGCAAGCGCTGGCGCAATTTTCCATGATGCTTGTAATAACGGATAATTCCAAGGTGTAATTTGTGTAACTACACCTACTGGTTCTTTAACAATTTTGCTTTCTGTATCTGGAATTGGTGAATCAATCATTTCGCCACCATCTTTATCTGCTAATCCAGCAAAATACATAAACACATTATGAATATCATCCATATCTGCATATGATTCTTCTAACGTTTTTCCAGTATCTAATGTTTCTAATCGTGCTAACGCTTCGCGATGTTCTTTGATCTTGTCCGCGATGGCACGTACTTTTTTACCTCTTTTTTCAGCAGTTTCTTGCGACCATTCACCAGACTCAAACGCACGTCTTGCAGCTAAGATTGCACGTTCTGCATCCTCTTTTGTCCCTTCAGAAACCGTAAATATCACTTCTTGATTGTAAGGATTGATAATATCTCTTG
Organism: Staphylococcus sp. EG-SA-2; assembly: GCF_017152085.1. Lineage (NCBI taxonomy): Bacteria > Bacillati > Bacillota > Bacilli > Caryophanales > Staphylococcaceae > Staphylococcus > Staphylococcus sp. EG-SA-2. The sequence continues at coordinate 1,180 of NZ_JACYHC010001215.1, read as the reverse complement.
TATTTTTATTCGTGCTTTCAACCCACTCACCATCAATATATTGACGCTGAGATAAATGTTTTAAAAGTTCCATTCAACAACCTCCGTTAAGTTTGTTAAATTTTTATTTAACGAATTTTACAAACTTATGTTAGCATAGAAATGAAAAATGTGTCAATTTACAAAACAACTCAAGAATTAAGTTTTGTAAGTTCGTTAGATTTTTATTTAACGAAACATTTAACTTTAATGCTTTAAATATTTTTAATGTCTTTTTTTAGAAAAGGTTTTATAATGTATTAGTATTTATTTTAACGTGAACAAAATGATGTACGGAGGTGCAATGATGACTCGTTCTCAGAACAAACAGCAACAATTAGAACAAGCAAAAGATATTGTAATTAATTCAATTGGACAGACAATGGATTTGTATGGCACTAATAGAAGTGTAGGAAACTTATATGGCACTATGGTGTTTGAAGGCAGTATGACGCTTGATGAAATGCGTCATCAATTGCAAATGAGCAAACCAAGTATGAGTGCTGGCGTTAAGAAATTGCAGGAATTTGATATTGTTAAACAACAATTTACGAGAGGAAGCCGCAAACAACATTTTATCGCCGAGAAAGACTTTTTCATCTTTTTCCGAAACTTTTTCACTAAAAAATTTCAGCGTGAAATTGACATCAATGTCGAAGCAGTAAAAGATGCTCAAGCTATTATCAATCCATTACTTGAAAGCAGTGATTTAACTGAAGCTGAAACACAAGAGGCACAAAAAATTAAAGCTCAGCTTGATCATACACATGTTTATTACGAATGGTTAGAACAGTTAACCGAAGCGATTGAAAGCGGTGAAATTTTCAAATATTTCCCAATTCCAGAACAGCCTTCTGATTCTGAAAATTAAAATTAGCCTCGGACAGCGGCAATGATGATTATGCATGATGAAAACAATACAATAGGTCCACGAAATAAACGGTAATTTCTATCTCAATAAATAGAAATTACCGTTTTTGTTTTATATGACAATCAATTATATACTTATAAAATTCAAAATCTTATGCATCATTATTTGAATTATAAATTATCGTCTTGTTCTTCTTCTGATACTTGAACGATTCGCAATGAACGACGTTCAACTTCTTTTAATTTTTCAGCACGCGTTTCAAGTTTAATTCTATCGCGCCCTAAAATGATT
>NZ_JACYHC010001214.1:0-642 GCF_017152085.1 Staphylococcus sp. EG-SA-2 | reverse complement strand
CATTAAATCTCCAAAATTAAACCCCGTATAAATGAAGCTCCAAATGATAAGCACAATGATTAACATGAAGGTAAAACTCGTTTTTAAAGAAACCTTTTTCTTTAAAAGGGAGTCATACTTTGTAGGTATTTCTAAAGGCATGTTAGTTCACTCCTAGCTTTTCATCTTCTTTAATTGTACGTCCATATATTTCACTAAATACGTCATCTGTTGCTTCAGATGCAGGACCATCATAGACAACTTCACCATCACGTAAACCAATGATGCGTGTGCCATATTCTTTTGCCAAGTCAACAAAATGTAAATTAATTAAAATTGTGATGCCTAATTCTTGGTTGATTTTTCTTAAATCATCCATAACCTGTTTCGTTGTTAATGGGTCTAATGAAGCAACTGGTTCATCTGCAAGAATAATTTCGGATTCTTGGCATAGCGCACGTGCAATAGATATACGTTGTTGTTGGCCACCTGATAATTCATCAGAGCGTTGATTATATTTATCTAAGATATTGACGCGTTCTAGTGCATCCATTGCTTTAATTTTGTCTTCTTTTGGGAATAAACCTAATACCATTTTCCAAGTAGGGTGATAACCTACACGTCCACTTAGTACATTTCGTAATACACTTGACCGTTTAACTA
>NZ_JACYHC010001213.1:0-642 GCF_017152085.1 Staphylococcus sp. EG-SA-2 | reverse complement strand
AAGCATCATTCGCTTTTTGCAACTCACCATTGATTAAATCTTGACGAATAGAAGTTGTAGAAATTTTTTCATTTTCAATTTCTTGTTTACTCACAATTGTCGTATTAAACGCATCATATTCTTGAAGAACAGTCATATTACCTTTTCCAAATTTACCAAAAGTAAAATCAAAACCAGCAATGACTTCTTTTACATTATTTTTAATTATATAATTTTCAACAAAATCTTCAACGCTCACATTAGCAAACCTAGATGAAAAATTAACCACTATACAATAATCAATATCATGTTGGCTAATTTTTTCGATTTTATCTGAAAGTGGTGTTAAATACGTTGTTCGTTTTCTTTTAGGATTCAACACGACAGACGGATGCGGATCAAATGTCATCACCGCTTTTTTTAAACTGCGTGCCTCAGCTATTTCATTTAATATATCAAAGACTTTGTCATGACCTTTATGCATGCCATCGAAAAATCCGAATGCCATTGCAACATCCTCTGTAATATACTGTTTAGATTGTATAGGATGTGTCACTTCTATGACTTTCATAAATTCTATCTCCTTTAATTAAAGACTTTTTTAGGTTTAATTTCTGATTCTTTTGTAGGGTGTACCATATAAATTGCTAATACTTTTTCTGA
>NZ_JACYHC010001212.1:0-642 GCF_017152085.1 Staphylococcus sp. EG-SA-2 | reverse complement strand
AAGCATCATTCGCTTTTTGCAACTCACCATTGATTAAATCTTGACGAATAGAAGTTGTAGAAATTTTTTCATTTTCAATTTCTTGTTTACTCACAATTGTCGTATTAAACGCATCATATTCTTGAAGTACAGTCATATTACCTTTTCCAAATTTACCAAAAGTAAAATCAAAACCAGCAATGACTTCTTTTACATTATTTTTAATTATATAATTTTCAACAAAATCTTCTACGCTCACATTAGCAAACCTAGATGAAAAATTAACCACTATACAATAATCAATATCATGTTGGCTAATTTTTTCGATTTTATCTGAAAGTGGCGTTAAATACGTTGTTCGTTTTCTTTTAGGATTCAACACGACAGACGGATGCGGATCAAATGTCATCACCGCTTTTTTTAAACTGCGTGCCTCAGCTATTTCGTTTAATATATCAAAGACTTTGTCATGACCTTTATGCATGCCATCGAAAAATCCGAATGCCATTGCAACATCCTCTGTATTATACTGTTTTGATTGTATAGGATGTGTCACTTCTATGACTTTCATAAATTCTATCTCCTTTAATTAAAGACTTTTTTAGGTTTAATTTCTGATTCTTTTGTAGGGTGTACCATATAAATTGCTAATACTTTTTCTGA
>NZ_JACYHC010001211.1:0-644 GCF_017152085.1 Staphylococcus sp. EG-SA-2 | reverse complement strand
GTATGGATGATTTAAGAGTCTTTTTCCCAAATGCTAAAAATGAAGATTGGGAAGTGATTACAGCAGGGCAACGTGTCCAAGTAATCAAGGATACTGAGGATTCTAAAGGTAACTTACAATTTGGTACCGAAGTCATTACGTCAGATGATGGCACATTAGCTGCATTACTTGGTGCATCACCTGGTGCGTCAACAGCTGTAGATATTATGTTTGATGTTTTACAGCGATGCTATCGTGATGAATTCAAAGGGTGGGAACCAAAGATTAAAGAAATGGTGCCGTCATTTGGTTATCGCTTAACAGATCATGAGGATTTATATCACAAAATTAATGAAGAAGTAACTAAGTATTTACAAGTTAAATAATAAACGAAACGGTAATGTCTTTTTTAATGTGATAGACATTACCGTTTTTTAGTGGTTAATAAAAATCATTTTAATTGTTTCAGTTGCTCGTTAATAGTGTCTACGTAGTTCTTGTTTTTAAAGAATTGAATTATCCAAATTAATACATAAATCACAATGAAGATAATTGTGAATATGATTAGATAATGCACTGTTAGTGGAAACCAACCGGCAAGCATTGCTAAAGGCAAGAATCCGACATACGTTGTTATGAAATGCATTATAGTTGCTTTAGTAATG
>NZ_JACYHC010001210.1:0-644 GCF_017152085.1 Staphylococcus sp. EG-SA-2 | reverse complement strand
GTATGGATGATTTAAGAGTCTTTTTCCCAAATGCTAAAAATGAAGATTGGGAAGTGATTACAGCAGGGCAACGTGTCCAAGTAATCAAGGATACTGAGGATTCTAAAGGTAACTTACAATTTGGTACTGAAGTCATTACGTCAGATGATGGCACATTAGCTGCATTACTTGGTGCATCACCTGGTGCGTCAACAGCTGTAGATATTATGTTTGATGTTTTACAGCGATGCTATCGTGATGAATTCAAAGGATGGGAACCAAAGATTAAAGAAATGGTGCCGTCATTTGGTTATCGCTTAACAGATCATGAGGATTTATATCACAAAATTAATGAAGAAGTAACTAAGTATTTACAAGTTAAATAATAAATGAAACGGTAATGTCTTTTTTAATGTGATAGACATTACCGTTTTTTAGTTGTTAATGAAAATCATTTTAATTGTTTCAGTTGCTTGTTAATAGTGTTTACGTAGTTCTTATTTTTAAAGAATTGAATTATCCAAATTAATACATAAACCACAATGAAGATAATTGTGAATATGATTAGATAATGCACTGTTAGTGGAAACCAACCGGCAAGCATTGCTAAAGGCAAGAATCCGACATACGTTGTTATGAAATGCATTATAGTTGCTTTAGTAATG
>NZ_JACYHC010001209.1:0-644 GCF_017152085.1 Staphylococcus sp. EG-SA-2 | reverse complement strand
GTATCAGAAACTCAAAAAAACAACTTAAAGATAAATCACGTCCATATGTTGTTACAACTTTATTTAGTACTAAAGATAATTTTACTAAAGATAATACAATAGACGAGATGATTGATTTTTCTGAAGTGCTAAAAAAGAAAAAGAATATTCCTCATGATTTGAATGTTTCTCTTCAAATTTCTAATAAATATATAAATACAACAAGACCTAATTATAGTAAGAAGGATGTAATAGAAGTAGGTGTATTTAATCATGAATAAGCTAACACGAATGATTAAACTAAAAACAATAAAAAGATAGGTTCAAAAAAGCCATCTCAAAAATTAATCAAACAAACAACATTCCAACCAATGCTCGCAAATCGCAAATTCATTATACATCACCAACTTAATTAATTTTCATTTTAAGCATAGTTATTGAGGTTTTGTGATATATAGTATAAAATTAATGGGAATTAAATTTAATAATGTAAAATTCATCTTCGGGGTCGGGTGTAATTCCCAACCGGCAGTAAATTAAGCCTGCGACCTGCTAGTATGTATCATATTAGTGGCTGATCTAGTGAGATTCTAGAGCCGACAGTATAGTCTGGATGGGAGAAGATGGAGGTTTTTTGTTGTGCAATAATCCTCCTATTCTTACGA
>NZ_JACYHC010001208.1:0-645 GCF_017152085.1 Staphylococcus sp. EG-SA-2 | reverse complement strand
TAATTGGAATGGCAGCTGCCGCAGTATTTAGTTTCCAATTGTCTGCACTAATTAATTTTTTGTGCTCAATCGCATCTGCAAAGACAGTGCCAAAACCGCCTTTAATGTTCATAACACCTAGAATAATGATAACTAAAGCGCCGCCTAATAAAATGACGCCTTGAATGAAATCACTCCAAACCACACCTTCGAATCCACCTAAAAATGTATATAAAATACATAGTAAACCAACGAGTGATGCAACGATATAAGGGTTCATGTCTGATACAGATGTGATTGCTAATGTTGGTAAGTAGATAACGATTGCAACACGCCCTAAATGGTAAACGACAAATAATAATGAGCCAATAACACGTATGCTAGGGCCAAATCTAGCTTCTAAATATTCATATGCTGATGTTACTTTTAACTTTTTAAAGAAAGGGACATAGAAATAAATGAGTAATGGAATAATTGCGACGATAGCAATGTTACCAGCGATATATGACCAATCTGTTAAAAATGCTTTCTCTGGTGTCGACATAAATGTAATCGCACTTAACGTAGTAGCATAAATTGAAAAGCCAACTACCCAAGATGGCAAGCGACCACTTGCGGTAAAGAAACTATTGGTACTTTGGCTCGCGCGCTTGGTAAAATAAACGC
>NZ_JACYHC010001207.1:0-645 GCF_017152085.1 Staphylococcus sp. EG-SA-2 | reverse complement strand
TAATTGGAATGGCAGCTGCCGCAGTATTTAGTTTCCAATTGTCTGCACTAATTAATTTTTTGTGCTCAATCGCATCTGCAAAGACAGTGCCAAAACCGCCTTTAATGTTCATAACACCTAGAATAATAATAACTAAAGCGCCGCCTAATAAAATGACGCCTTGAATGAAATCACTCCAAACCACACCTTCGAAACCACCTAAAAATGTATATAAAATACATAGTAAACCTACGAGTGATGCAACGATATAAGGGTTCATGTCTGATACAGATGTGATTGCTAATGTTGGTAAGTAGATAACAATTGCAACACGCCCTAAATGGTAAACGACAAATAATAATGAGCCAATGACACGTATGCTAGGGCCAAATCTAGCTTCTAAATATTCATATGCAGATGTTACCTTTAACTTTTTAAAGAAAGGGACATAGAAATAAATAAGTAATGGAATAATTGCGACGATAGCAATGTTACCAGCGATATATGACCAATCTGTTAAAAATGCTTTCTCTGGTGTAGACATAAATGTAATCGCACTTAACGTAGTAGCATAAATTGAAAAGCCAACTACCCAAGATGGCAAGCGACCACTTGCGGTAAAGAAACTATTGGTACTTTGGCTCGCGCGCTTGGTAAAATAAACGC
>NZ_JACYHC010001206.1:0-645 GCF_017152085.1 Staphylococcus sp. EG-SA-2 | reverse complement strand
AATGTGAAACTTTAGTCGATTACGGAAATGTTTATCATGATCATGAGGAATTAATTGATACTCAAAAAGAATTTGCTATGCTTGCAGCGAAGTCAATTGCTAATCATAGACAAACATTTTTATTAGGTGGTGGACATGATATTGCGTATGCTCAATATTTAGCAACACGTAAAGTCTATCCAACACAATCTATTGGTGTGATAAATATTGATGCGCATTTTGATACACGTGCTGAACAACAATCTACATCTGGAACGAGCTTTAGACAAATTTTAGAAGAAGATGAAAACACAGATTATTTAGTGCTTGGTATTGCTCAAGGTGGTAATACGCAAAGTTTATTTGATTATGCTAAAGAGAAAAAGATTGATTATGTCTTTGCAGATGAATTATTGAGTCACGTATCACCAACAATTAAAGATATGATTGAACGTTTTGTACATGAACATGATGTCATTATGTTTACGATTTGTATGGATGTCATTGATAGTGCGTTTGCGCCTGGGGTAAGTGCGCCGGCAGTGTTAGGTTTGTATCCACATACTGTTCTTGAATTAGCAAAACGTATTATTCCAAGTGATAAGGTGTCTTCAGTTAGTATTGCTGAGATGAATCCAACATATGACGCTGACAATAGAACTGCTA
>NZ_JACYHC010001205.1:0-645 GCF_017152085.1 Staphylococcus sp. EG-SA-2 | reverse complement strand
AATGTGAAACTTTAGTCGATTACGGAAATGTTTATCATGATCATGAGGAATTAATTGATACTCAAAAAGAATTTGCTATGCTTGCAGCGAAGTCAATTGCTAATCATAGACAAACATTTTTATTAGGCGGTGGACATGATATTGCGTATGCACAATATTTAGCTACGCGTAAAGTTTATCCAACACAGTCAATCGGTGTGATTAACATTGATGCGCATTTTGATACTCGTGCTGAACAAGAATCAACATCTGGTACGAGTTTTAGACAAATTTTAGAAGAGGATGACAATACTGATTATTTAGTTCTTGGTATAGCTCAAGGTGGTAATACGCAAAGTTTATTTGATTATGCTAAAGAGAAAAAGATTGATTATGTCTTTGCAGATGAATTATTAAACCATGTGTCGCCACCTATTAAAGATATGATTGAGCGTTTTGTGCATGAACATGACGTCATTATGTTTACGATTTGTATGGATGTCATTGATAGTGCATTTGCACCAGGGGTAAGTGCGCCTGCAGTGTTAGGTTTGTATCCACATACTGTTCTTGAATTAGCAAAACGTATTATTCCAAGTGATAAGGTGTCTTCAGTTAGTATTGCTGAGATGAATCCAACATATGACGCTGACAATAGAACTGCTA
>NZ_JACYHC010001204.1:0-9821 GCF_017152085.1 Staphylococcus sp. EG-SA-2 | reverse complement strand
AGGGGAACTTGCGAATCGTGGAAGATGGAGGGCACTTCTTAGAAGAGGATGGCTTCGAAACATTTACAGCGTTGCAAGATCGGATGCAAGATTACATGACACGATAGGTAATGTTTGGTTGCTATGTATTGTGTTATGTGTGTCAGTACGAAGCATAGCACTTTAGTGAAAAAGATTATAATTATATTTTAATAGTTTAGAGGTGTAGGCATTATAAAATTTATGATTCCTACATCTTTTTCAATAGTTCATGAGTAATTATGACAACTATTAGACACTTATATTATAAAAGGGAAGAAGAAGCGTTTTTTTACACAAAAAACTTTCAAAATGTCGTTGACGTACACTACAAAAATGAATATACTAATATTTGTGTTCAACAGAGAACATGTTGCTACGATATTTAAGTAATTATTTAAGAAATAATATTTAAATTAAATTAAAAAAGTTCTTGACTTTAGGTTTTTAAATATGGTATATTAATTAGGTAATTCAAAATAATATTAGCGCGGGATGGAGCAGTTCGGTAGCTCGTCGGGCTCATAACCCGAAGGTCGGTGGTTCAAATCCGCCTCCCGCAATACATAGTTTTTAATTTAATAGGTCTCGTAGTGTAGCGGTTAACACGCCTGCCTGTCACGCAGGAGATCGCGGGTTCGATTCCCGTCGAGACCGCCATTATTATTACCATTACGGTTCAGTAGCTCAGTTGGTAGAGCAATGGATTGAAGCTCCATGTGTCGGCAGTTCGACTCTGTCCTGAACCATTCTTAATTCATGGCGGTTGTGGTGAAGTGGTTAACACATCGGATTGTGGTTCCGACATTCGAGGGTTCGATCCCCTTCAGCCGCCCCATAATCGTTTACATTAGCGGGTGTAGTTTAATGGCAAAACCTCAGCCTTCCAAGCTGATGTTGTGGGTTCGATTCCCATCACCCGCTCCATTATTTTCTATTATTCCACAGTAGCTCAGTGGTAGAGCTATCGGCTGTTAACCGATCGGTCGTAGGTTCGAGTCCTACCTGTGGAGCCATGGCTCCTTGGTCAAGCGGTTAAGACACCGCCCTTTCACGGCGGTAACACGGGTTCGAGTCCCGTAGGAGTCATACAAACAGAAGTGAAATATCGCTTCTGTTTTTTTATTACATATTTATTATTGAGGAGAGTTGTCCGAGTTGGCCGAAGGAGCACGCCTGGAAAGTGTGTAGGCGCCACAAGCGTCTCGAGGGTTCGAATCCCTCACTCTCCGTTATAGCGCTTAAAATGGTTTTACCCATTTTAAGCGCTATTTTTAAGGTTTTTTGTCTATTATCTGAGTCACTTAATTTAAAATTTGTTTGTTCAATAGTAAGTAGGATTGTTAAGTTTAAAATCGTAATCTAATAATATTAGTGAATATTTAAAGATTAAAAACAGAATTTTTCAGTTTATTAAGAAAAAAATTTTGTGAAGGAGGGATATTATTAAAAATAGTAAAGTAATGTTAAATGTATTATTATTAATTTTAAATTTAATTGCAATATGTAGTGTAAACAATGCATATGCAAATGAAGAAGATCCTAAAATAGAGAGTTTGTGTAAGAAGTCAAGTGTAGACCCTATTGCTTTACATAATATTAATGATGATTATATAAATAATCGATTTACGACAGTAAAATCAATTGTATCAACTACAGAAAAATTCTTAGACTTCGATTTATTATTTAAAAGTATTAATTGGTTAGATGGAATATCTGCTGAATTTAAAGATTTAAAAGTGGAATTTAGCTCATCAGCGATTTCTAAAGAATTTCTAGGAAAGACTGTTGATATTTATGGTGTTTACTATAAAGCACATTGTCATGGTGAGCATCAAGTGGATACTGCCTGTACATATGGTGGGGTAACACCTCATGAAAATAATAAATTAAGCGAGCCTAAAAATATAGGAGTAGCTGTGTATAAGGATAATGTAAATGTTAATACATTTATCGTTACTACAGATAAAAAGAAAGTTACTGCACAAGAACTTGATATTAAAGTAAGAACAAAATTAAATAATGCATATAAATTGTATGACAGAATGACTAGTGATGTACAAAAAGGTTATATTAAATTTCATTCTCATTCGGAGCATAAAGAATCATTTTATTATGATTTATTTTATATTAAAGGAAATTTACCAGATCAATATTTGCAAATTTATAATGATAATAAAACAATAGATTCATCAGACTATCATATTGATGTTTATTTATTTACATAACAATCTGAAAGTTGATGGATATCAACTTACAATCCTATAAAGAACTATAGATATTAACATATTTTTACAAAGTAGCTTAGTAAATGATGAAGAACGAATAGTGATTCAAATCTAACTTTATTACTATAAAAAGCTTTCTATTTTAGTATAGATAACAAAACCAGATTAACGAGTAATAATATATAAGTGGGATAGAATCATGATGATTTAAGAAGAATTGGTTATTTTTACAATAAAAGATAATAAAGATAGAGAAGTTTAAATATAGGAGAAATAAAATATGAAAAGAATACTTATCATTGTTGTTTTATTGTTTTGCTATTCGCAAAATCATATCGCAACCGCTGATGTCGGAGTTTTGAATCTTAGGAACTATTATGGTAGCTATCCAATTGAAGACCACCAAAGTATTAATCCTGAAAATAATCATCTTTCGCATCAATTAGTTTTTTCTATGGATAATTCGACAGTAACAGCTGAATTTAAGAACGTTGATGATGTAAAGAAATTCAAAAATCATGCTGTAGATGTATATGGTCTAAGTTATAGTGGATATTGTTTGAAAAACAAATATATATACGGTGGAGTTACATTAGCAGGTGATTATTTAGAGAAATCTAGACGTATTCCTATTAATCTTTGGGTTAATGGAGAACATCAAACTATATCTACTGACAAAGTATCAACTAATAAAAAGTTAGTAACAGCTCAAGAAATTGATACTAAATTAAGAAGATATCTACAAGAAGAATATAATATTTATGGCTTTAATGATACAAATAAAGGAAGAAATTATGGTAATAAGTCAAAATTTAGTTCTGGATTTAATGCAGGAAAAATATTATTTCATTTGAATGATGGTTCATCATTTTCTTATGACTTATTTGATACTGGAACAGGACAAGCTGAAAGTTTCTTAAAAATATATAATGACAACAAAACTGTCGAAACTGAAAAATTCCATTTAGATGTAGAAATATCTTATAAGGACGAAAGTTGAAGTATTTCAATCATAACTTAGTAAAGGAAATGCCATGAAAAAATTTAAATATAGTTTTATATTAGTTTTTATATTACTTTTTAACATTAAAGATCTTACGTATGCTCAAGGTGATATTGGTGTAGGTAACTTAAGAAATTTCTATACAAAACATGATTATATAGATTTAAAAGGCGTCACAGATAAAAACCTACCTATTGCAAATCAACTCGAATTTTCAACAGGTACCAATGATTTGATCTCAGAATCTAATAATTGGGACGAAATAAGTAAATTTAAAGGAAAGAAACTGGATATTTTTGGCATTGATTATAATGGTCCTTGTAAATCTAAATACATGTATGGAGGGGCCACTTTATCAGGACAATACTTAAATTCTGCTAGAAAAATCCCTATTAATCTTTGGGTTAATGGCAAACATAAAACAATTTCTACTGACAAAATAGCAACTAATAAAAAACTAGTAACAGCTCAAGAAATTGATGTTAAATTAAGAAGATATCTTCAAGAAGAATACAATATATATGGTCATAATAACACTGGTAAAGGCAAAGAATATGGATATAAATCTAAATTTTATTCAGGTTTTAATAATGGGAAAGTTTTATTTCATTTAAATAATGAAAAATCATTTTCATATGATTTGTTTTATACAGGAGATGGACTGCCTGTAAGTTTTTTGAAAATTTATGAAGATAATAAAATAATAGAATCTGAAAAATTTCATCTTGATGTCGAAATATCATATGTAGATAGTAACTAATGATAATTAGTTTTAACACTAAAATGCGAATTTATACGAAATTAATATATGTATTAACTATTTAAATTTTAAATTCTCTAGGGCTAATGTGTACGTTAAATATTCCCTGTAATACATCAAATTTATAAAAAATTAAAATATGGAGTTGTTGTAATGAAGTTATTTGCCTTTATCTTCATATGTGTTAAGTCTTGCAGCTTACTATTTATGTTAAATGGCAATCCTAAACCAGAACAATTGAATAAAGCGAGTGAATTCACTGGTCTAATGGATAATATGAGGTATTTGTATGATGATAAACACGTATCAGAAACAAACATTAAATCCCAAGAAAAGTTTTTACAACATGATTTATTATTTAAAATAAATGGTTCTAAAATTTTAAAAACAGAATTTAATAATAAAAGCCTTTCGGATAAATATAAAAATAAAAACGTAGATTTGTTTGGGACAAACTATTATAATCAATGCTATTTTTCATTGGATAATATGGAATTAAATGATGGTAGATTAATTGAAAAAAACGTGTATGTATGGCGGTGTGACCGAGCATGATGGAAATCAAATAGATAAAAATAATTCAACTGATAACTCTCATAATATCTTAATTAAAGTTTATGAAAACGAGAGAAATTCATTATCTTTTGATATACCTACTAATAAGAAAAACATAACAGCACAAGAAATAGATTATAAAGTTAGAAACTATTTACTTAAGCATAAAAATTTATATGAATTTAACAGTTCGCCTTATGAGACTGGCTATATAAAGTTTATCGAAGGAAGTGGTCATTCTTTTTGGTATGATTTGATGCCTGAATCTGGTAAAAAATTTTATCCGACTAAATATTTACTAATTTATAATGATAATAAAACAGTTGAGAGTAAATCTATTAATGTAGAAGTTCATTTAACCAAAAAATAATTGAGGGAGAGAATATTATAAAAAATATTAAAAAGCTTATGAGATTGTTCTACATAGCTGCAATTATAATAACTTTATTATGTCTTATTAATAATAATTATGTTAATGCTGAAGTAGACAAAAAAGATTTAAAGAAAAAATCTGATCTAGATAGTAGTAAGTTATTTAATTTAACAAGCTATTATACTGATATAACGTGGCAATTAGACGAGTCAAATAAAATTAGTACAGATCAACTACTGAATAATACTATAATATTAAAAAATATTGATATATCCGTACTTAAAACTTCTAGTTTGAAAGTTGAGTTTAACTCATCAGATTTAGCAAATCAATTTAAAGGAAAAAATATAGATATTTATGGACTGTATTTTGGAAATAAATGTGTAGGCTTAACTGAAGAAAAAACATCATGCTTATACGGAGGAGTTACGATACATGATGGAAATCAATTAGATGAAGAGAAAGTTATAGGCGTTAATGTATTTAAAGATGGTGTCCAACAAGAAGGTTTTGTTATAAAAACCAAAAAGGCTAAAGTAACAGTACAAGAATTAGACACTAAAGTTCGATTTAAATTAGAAAATTTATATAAAATATACAATAAAGATACCGGTAACATACAAAAAGGATGCATTTTCTTTCATTCTCATAATCATCAAGATCAATCATTTTATTATGATTTATATAACGTAAAAGGTTCAGTGGGAGCAGAGTTTTTTCAATTTTATAGTGATAATAGAACAGTTAGCTCATCTAATTATCATATTGATGTATTTTTATATAAAGATTAAGTGATTGATGATTATCAACTGAATCATGAAATTAAACCATTTTATGAGAGGAAAATGATTTGAATTGTAGTAAAATTTGAAATTTATATATTATCTTGAATACGGATTCAAAATTATTTGTTGTAATTAGTAATAATGATAAATAGAATTTTAATTTATTCTGCTAGTGAATTTTTAGTTTTAAAACAATGCTATCGACACACTACAACCTGAACTATCTATAAGCGTGAATTTATAATAAGGTTCATTGTCAAATAGACTGAATAAGTTAGAGGAGGTTTTATGAAGAAATTATCTACTGTAATTATTATTTTGATTCTAGAAATAGTTTTTCATAATATGAATTATGTGAATGCTCAACCCGATCCTAAATTAGACGAACTAAATAAAGTAAGTGATTATAAAAATAATAAGGGAACTATGGGTAATGTAATGAATCTTTATACGTCTCCACCTGTTGAAGGAAGAGGAGTTATTAATTCTAGACAGTTTTTATCTCATGATTTAATTTTTCCAATTGAGTATAAGAGTTATAATGAGGTTAAAACTGAATTAGAAAATACAGAATTAGCTAACAATTATAAAGATAAAAAAGTAGACATTTTTGGCGTTCCATATTTTTATACATGTATAATACCTAAATCTGAACCGGATATAAACCAAAATTTTGGAGGTTGTTGTATGTATGGTGGTCTTACATTTAATAGTTCAGAAAATGAAAGAGATAAATTAATTACTGTACAGGTAACAATCGACAATAGACAATCACTTGGATTTACAATAACTACAAATAAGAATATGGTTACTATTCAGGAACTAGATTACAAAGCAAGACACTGGCTCACTAAAGAAAAAAAGCTATACGAGTTTGATGGTTCTGCATTTGAATCTGGATATATAAAATTTACTGAAAAGAACAATACAAGTTTTTGGTTTGACTTATTTCCTAAAAAAGAACTAGTACCTTTTGTTCCATATAAGTTTTTAAATATTTACGGAGATAATAAAGTTGTTGATTCTAAGAGTATTAAAATGGAAGTATTTCTTAATACTCACTGATAAGTATATTTGATATCACTATACAATCATAAAGTGCGTTTTTCGAACTTTTGTTCTAAGTGTTTTATAGATTCATGTAAATAGTTAGTTTATTGCCGGTTAAATTATTTAATTTTTCTAAATGATTTATTCTAAATATATTTTATGTCAATAGCGGTTTAAAAATGCTGTTTTATGGCGGTTTGAAAATGACGTGCTTTTAAATGTATTTTTACTTTTATAATCTTTTAGTCGACATGATTCTCCAGTGGAAATGATAATTTAATAACGTACATTTATGATTGTTTAAGAATGTACAATTTTTTAACACTCTAGAGGTAAATCTATCTAGGTAATCCGAATTCTCCGTTAATTTAACGGAAATACAATGAATTGTTAGTTTTCTTAAAAGAGCAAGTGTCAAATACGTATCAAGAAAAAGTTTTTCTGACTCGTTGACCTTGTTCTTTCTTGTTCTAAAATAAAACGTGCAAATAAAAAAGTTATCTGCTTTTCTATTTGCACGATATGGTTTGGAAATTAAAGAATATAAATAAGGGACTACTGCTAATTTATGAGGTTAAAGTTTCAATGATTTTTGATTTATTAGACCATTTTAATATCTCAAGGTTTTCATGTTCTGCTACAGTTTGTGCTCTTTCATTTATCGGATGATCTACATCATTTACAATTATCAACATGATAGGTTCTAATTTGTTTCTGGATGGTCTGTTTGGTTTGATATCACGGTAAATATAAGCTTCATTAGTTATTTTGTTGAAATCTAAGTTGTTTGTAAAGTTAACTAGTTTTTCTGGTTGTGATTTTGTTTCAGAAACAATATAATCAATAGAATATTTTAAACCTGATTCTCCAGAAACAGAAACTTGTGCTAAACCTCTTATTTTTTGGTCATATAAGAATTCAAATACTTCTTCATAGAATATGTTTGTAACGTTAGATTTAGTAGTTAAAGTAAGGTCATAAATTTTCAATATGCCTTGAATTAAATTATGTTTAGACTGAGCAAAACTCTCATTTTTAACATCCGCTGTAATTTCTTTATCAACTAATTTTAAATTAAATTGATTTAAAATATTCTGTATAAGTTTAGTTCTCGTTTTTGTGTTTATATCAATACCCAACATTTCTAATTCATTAATCGTCAATCCGTCATCTGATAGACAAATTTCATTATTAGGTAGTGTATCAGCATATATTCTAATAAAATCATTCAAATGGTTCTTAAAGGGAGTAGTAATTTCTGTAGAACTATCTAATTCTTTGAAGATATAATTTTGCTTTAACCAGTTGAAATATTCGTTCATTCTTTCTTCGATAGTCTTCACTAAGTATCCCTCCATTTCTTTTACAGTAATCTTGGTTCTTTTATAACATTATCGTGTTTTATATTAGTATACTTCATAAAGAAGTCTAATGATTCTATAATTTCATCTGTTAATTCTAAATCTTCAATATCTTTTAATGGGATCGCAATACCACCATTATTATATTCTTCAGTATATATGTGTATATGTGGCGTAGGTATTCTTTCATTATTTGGTGGATTTGCATGATCACTACCATTAACATCGAACCTAATCATATTAGAAATATAATTATTACTTCTTAGCAAAAAAATAATAAGGGTAGGGGGGCTACCCGAAATTATTTAGTTTGATTTTATTCATATCTTTCTGGTTCGAGACCCATTTCTCTTAAAATTTGGTCGCTATTTTCTTGTGCTCTTTGAGCTTCTTCAGGTGTATAAAAATGCTTATACTCTCTTTTATATATCGGGTCTGTTTCTCCCTCTACATATTCTTCTCTAATAGGGTTATTTGTAGTTGTGTGTGATTGTCCATTATAAATTTCTGTAACTGTATTCCCGTTTTCTATAACTGTGTAATTATTTTTATTGCTTTGTTGTTGATTGTTATGATTACTATTATTATTTAAGACTGGTTGTTTATTATTGACATTTTGAACTTGCTCATTATTGTTTTTATTTATATCTTGATTCTTCTTTTCGTTCTTTGGTTTATCATTATTTTTCGTAGCTTCTTTTTTTACTTCTGATTTTTTTCGTCTTCCTTTTTCTTATTTTCATTGTTAGCATTCCCACATGCGACTAAAATCATTGTACTAGCTAGTAATAGACTGAGTAATCTCCTCATGCTGTTATCTCCTTTTATTTATATGTGAATCGATAGTTTTAAAATTAAACAATATCTAAATTCTTAGATTTGACTACCTAAGTGTATACGATTCATTCATACAATTATAAAATAATTGAAACTTTAGTACAATGCATTAATTTTATACGTTAAAAAGTTAAATTTATTAGTATAAAGATATCATTCATTCTCCGCTAATTTAATGGAAATAGCGTGAAATATTCAGATTCTTAAAAGAGCAAGTGTCATATACGTATCAAGAAAAAGATTTTCTGACTCGTTAACCTTGCTCTTTTTTGTTCTAAAATAAAACGTTCAAATTAAAAAATTATCTGCTTTTATTTGTTCGATAAGATTTAAAGATTGAAGAATATGAACAGGGGACTATGTTAGTTTACTATAATGTTGACATTTTTAATTTTGAACTCTACATTTTGTTGAGAGTATCTGGTTATATTTGCAAAATGGTATGAACATATATCATCACTTATTAAGTTGTCTTAATGATTGAATGACCCAGTATTTATTCAGTTCGAGAAGATTGAGAGTGTTAAATCGTATTCGCGTATAATTTCGATTCTAGTCATACCATTTTCATAAAGTTTAGCCATTTGTAATTTGAAATCCTTAATATATGTTCTTCTGACTCTTGTCAAAATAAAATCGCCTATCCACATAGTTTAACAATAATTATTCTCAAATAATTTGTTTAACTATGTGTAGACGATTCTGCATTATCTATAAGACTATTCAATTTGCTATCTTAAGCTGTTTCGAAATTTTCAAATTCGTTTCATTTAATATAAACATTGATATTATCACGTCTATAAATATTAAATCAATAAACCTATCTTTTCATCTAATTCGCTATAATCTAT
>NZ_JACYHC010001203.1:0-646 GCF_017152085.1 Staphylococcus sp. EG-SA-2 | reverse complement strand
ATGGTTAAAGGTTTAACTGCTTTAACTATTTTAACATCTCTTGGTTTCGCTGAAAATATTTCTAATCAGCCTCATTCAATTGCCAAAGCAGAAAAGAATGTCAAAGAAATTACCGATGCAACTAAGGAACCATACAATTCAGTGGTAGCATTTGTGGGTGGTACTGGTGTAGTTGTTGGTAAAAATACAATCGTAACTAACAAACATATCGCTAAAAGTAATGATATTTTTAAAAATAGAGTATCAGCACATCATTCGAGTAAAGGTAAAGGCGGAGGAAACTACGACGTTAAAGACATTGTAGAATATCCCGGAAAAGAAGACCTTGCGATAGTTCATGTTCATGAAACAAGTACAGAAGGTTTGAATTTTAATAAGAACGTTAGTTATACAAAATTTGCAGACGGAGCAAAAGTGAAAGATAGAATTTCTGTTATTGGTTATCCAAAGGGTGCACAAACAAAATATAAAATGTTTGAATCGACAGGAACGATTAACCATATCAGTGGAACGTTTATGGAATTTGATGCGTATGCACAACCAGGTAATTCAGGATCTCCTGTATTGAATTCTAAACATGAACTGATTGGTATTTTATATGCAGGTAGTGGAAAAGATGAATCTGAAAAGAATTTCGGTGTTTATT
>NZ_JACYHC010001202.1:0-647 GCF_017152085.1 Staphylococcus sp. EG-SA-2 | reverse complement strand
TTGATGCATCTCCAACATTATTAAAAAGGGCATGCTCAGGTAAGGCTTGTTTTACCGCTTCATTGACACGTGGCTCATTGGTTGCTGCAATAACTAGATACGCGTCTACAATATCGCTTGGTTCAAATTCTTTTTCTTTCCATATGACGACACCGTTATCTACCATATTTTGAAGTTTTTCAGTGATTGTCGGACTGATGACCGTCATATGTTCAACGTATTGATTTAATGTTTGTGCCCGACGACTTGCAACGACGCCTCCACCAACTATGACGACATTTTTATTTGTTAAATCTATCATTAATGGCATATTCATGTTGAGCAACATCCTTTATATCTTTTTACATCATTACACCTTAAAATATTTAACACCAATCGCTAATAAACATCACGTTGATAGCGTTGTTGTTGTTTCATTTGTCGCAATAATAACTCTGCTTCTTCTTGAGAAATATGACGTTCTTTTACCAATACATCTTTAATGGCTTGATGGACATCTTTCGCCATACATTTTTCATCGCCACAAATATAGATTGCTGCGCCTTGCTCAATCCATTCATTGAAACGTTCACTTTCTTCCATTATACGATGCTGTACATATTCTTTGTGTTCTTGGTCTCTTGAAAATGCTAAATCTACGCGTGTTA
>NZ_JACYHC010001201.1:0-647 GCF_017152085.1 Staphylococcus sp. EG-SA-2 | reverse complement strand
TTGATGCATCTCCAACATTATTAAAAAGGGCATGCTCAGGTAAGGCTTGTTTTACCGCTTCATTGACACGTGGCTCATTGGTTGCTGCAATAACTAGATACGCGTCTACAATATCGCTTGGTTCAAACTCTTTTTCTTTCCATATGACGACACCTTTATCTACCATATTTTGAAGTTTTTCAGTGATTTCAGGACTGATAACCATTATGTGTTCAACGTATTGACTTAATGTTTGTGCCCGACGACTTGCAACGAGGCCTCCACCAACTATGACGACATTTTTATTTGTTAAATCTATCATTAATGGCATATTCATGTTGAGCAACATCCTTTATATCTTTTTACGTCATTTCATCTTAAAACATTTAACACCAATCGCTAATAAACATCACGTTGATAGCGTTGTTGCTGTTTCATTTGACGCAATATCGTCTCCGCTTCTTCTTGAGAAATATGACGTTCTTTTACCAATACATCTTTAATGGCTTGATGGACATCTTTCGCCATACATTTTTCATCACCACAAATATAGATTGCTGCGCCTTGCTCAATCCATTCATTGAAACGTTCACTTTCTTCCATTATACGATGCTGTACATATTCTTTGTGTTCTTGGTCTCTTGAAAATGCTAAATCTACGCGTGTTA
>NZ_JACYHC010001200.1:0-648 GCF_017152085.1 Staphylococcus sp. EG-SA-2 | reverse complement strand
ATGTCGACAATACAGATAGTAAGAAGAGTGAAACGAAACCTTTAACGACACCTATGACAGCCAAAATGGATACAACTATTACGCCATTTCAGATTATTCATTCGAAAAATGATCATCCAGAAGGTACGATTGCGACGGTATCTAATGTGAATAAACTGACGAAACCTTTGAAAAATAAAGAAGTGAAGTCCGTGGAACATGTTCGTCGTGATCATAACTTGATGATTCCGGATTTAAGCAGTGATTTTACATTATTCGATTTTACGTATGATTTACCGTTATCAACATATCTTGGCCAAGTACTGAACATGAATGCGAAAGTACCAAATCATTTCAATTTCAATCGTTTAGTCATAGATCATGATGCTGATGATAATATCGTGCTTTATGCTATAAGTAAAGACCGCCACGATTACGTAAAATTAACAACTACAACGAAAAATGATCATTTTTTAGATGCATTAGCAGCAGTGAAAAAAGATATGCAACCATACACAGATATCATCACAAACAAAGATACAATTGATCGTACGACGCATGTTTTTGCACCAAGTAAACCTGAAAAGTTAAAAACATATCGCATGGTATTTAACACGATTAGTGTTGAGAAAATGAATGCTATACTATTTGACGATTCAACCATCGTTC
>NZ_JACYHC010001199.1:0-648 GCF_017152085.1 Staphylococcus sp. EG-SA-2 | reverse complement strand
ATGTCGACAATACAGATAGTAAGAAGAGTGAAACGAAACCTTTAACGACACCTATGACAGCCAAAATGGATACAACTATTACGCCATTTCAGATTATTCATTCGAAAAATGATCATCCAGAAGGTACAATCGCGACGGTATCTAATGTGAATAAACTGACGAAACCTTTGAAAAATAAAGAAGTGAAGTCCGTGGAACATGTTCGTCGGGATCATAACTTGATGATTCCTGATTTGAGCAGTGATTTTACATTATTCGATTTTACGTATGATTTACCGTTATCAACATATCTTGGCCAAGTACTGAACATGAATGCGAAAGTACCAAATCATTTCAATTTCAATCGTTTGGTCATAGATTATGATGCTGATGATAATATCGTGCTTTATGCTATAAGCAAAGATCGCCACGATTACGTAAAATTAACAACTACAACGAAAAATGATCATTTTTTAGATGCATTAGCAGCAGTGAAAAAAGATATGCAACCATACACAGATATCATCACAAACAAAGATACGATTGATCGTACGACGCATGTTTTTGCACCAAGTAAACCTGAAAAGTTAAAAACATATCGCATGGTATTTAACACGATTAGTGTTGAGAAAATGAATGCTATACTATTTGACGATTCAACCATCGTTC
>NZ_JACYHC010001198.1:0-648 GCF_017152085.1 Staphylococcus sp. EG-SA-2 | reverse complement strand
AATCAACACTGTTGTGTCCACCAAATTGATAATTAGGTTTATCTTTGTTTGTATCTTCTTCAATAATTTCATTATGCTTATTGAATCCATGAATTTGTGGCACACTGTCGAAGTCGATATCAATGATATTACCGCCATGTTCATATTTAGGCTTGTCTTCTTCTGTGTCTTCCTCGAATGACTGGTTACCGCTATTTTGGCCACCTTCGTAACCTAATTCACTCTTAATATCAACGTGGCTATTTTCTTCGATTTCTTCAATCACGCCATAATTACCGTGACCATTTTCAGTTCCTAAACCAGAATGAGAAATATGATGATTGTTTTCAGTAATTTCCTCGATTGGTCCTTGTGCTTGACCATGTTCTTCAGGTAGTTCATCTACTAGTTCAATCAGATTACTTTCAGTCGTATATTCTTTCGTATCTTCAATTGTTGTATGGTCGCTCACTGCGCCAGTTACAATACCTTTTGTAGACTCTTCGTCAAATTCAACTAAGTTAGACTCAGTTGTTACTTGGCCACCACCTGGATTTGTATCCTCTTCATATTCAACAACATCAGCGTGATGTTTTGAATTTTCATGTGTCGATTCTTCAAAGTCAATTGGATTTGATTCCTCAGAGGACTCAGTGTATCCTCCAACGT
>NZ_JACYHC010001197.1:0-648 GCF_017152085.1 Staphylococcus sp. EG-SA-2 | reverse complement strand
TAAATCAACATGTATGTATTATTAGATTGAAAAAAGAGTATTATTATAATTTTTTTGGACAGTATCTATTATCAAGAAAAGGTAAAAGGAAAATTTTCCTTGCACAAAGTGGAGGTAGTCGAGAAGGACTAAACTTCAAAGAAATTGCTAATTTAAAAATCTTCACCCCAACTATATTTGAAGAGCAGCAAAAAATAGGCGAATTCATCAGCAAACTTGACCGACAAATTGAATTAGAAGAACAAAAACTTGAATTACTTCAGCAACAGAAAAAAGGCTATATGCAGAAAATCTTCTCGCAAGAATTGCGATTCAAAGATGAGGAAGGTAAAGATTATCCAGATTGGAAATCAAAATCAATTCAAGAAATATTTGAGAATAAGGGTGGCACTGCTCTAGAAACAGAATTTAATTTTGACGGTAATTATAAAGTTATAAGTATAGGAAGTTATTCTATAAATAGCACTTATAATGATCAAAATATAAGAGTCAATAAAAATAAAAAAACTGAAAAATATATTTTATCAAAAGGCGACTTAGCAATGGTATTAAATGATAAAACAAAAGATGGGAAAATTATAGGTAGAAGTATATTTATAGATAAAGATAATCAATATATTTATAATCAAAGAACTGAAAGATTAATAC
>NZ_JACYHC010001196.1:0-649 GCF_017152085.1 Staphylococcus sp. EG-SA-2 | reverse complement strand
AGTTTGAAACAGGCAGTGTCACAACCCTTATTCGAAGGGATTGAGTGGATTATTGTGTCTTTAGGTGCACAAGGTGCATTCGCTAAGCACAATCATACATTCTATAGAGTGAATATTCCGACAATAAACGTATTAAATCCGGTTGGTTCAGGTGATTCTACAGTTGCTGGAATTACTTCAGCAATTCTCAATCATGAAAACGACCACGATTTACTAAAAAAAGCTAATACTTTAGGCATGCTGAATGCGCAAGAAGCACAAACAGGATATGTCAATTTAAATAATTATGATGAATTATTCAATCAAATTGAAGTTTTAGAGGTGTAAATAATGTCAAAATCTAATCAAAAAATCGCATCAATTGAACAATTAAGTAATAACGAAGGTATCATTTCTGCATTAGCATTTGACCAACGTGGTGCTTTAAAACGAATGATGGCTAAACATCAAACGGAAGAGCCAACTGTCGCTCAAATTGAACAATTAAAAGTATTGGTTGCGGAAGAATTAACACAATATGCGTCTTCAATTTTATTAGATCCAGAATACGGTTTACCAGCATCTGATGCACGTAACAAAGATTGTGGATTATTGCTAGCTTATGAAAAAACTGGTTATGACGTAAATGCTAAAGGTCGTTTACCTGACT
>NZ_JACYHC010001195.1:0-649 GCF_017152085.1 Staphylococcus sp. EG-SA-2 | reverse complement strand
AGTTTGAAACAGGCAGTGTCACAACCCTTATTCGAAGGGATTGAGTGGATTATTGTGTCTTTAGGTGCACAAGGTGCATTCGCTAAGCACAATCATACATTCTATAGAGTGAATATTCCGACAATAAGCGTATTAAATCCGGTTGGTTCAGGTGATTCTACAGTTGCTGGAATTACTTCAGCAATTCTCAATCATGAAAACGACCACGATTTACTAAAAAAAGCCAATACTTTAGGCATGCTGAATGCGCAAGAAGCACAAACAGGTTATGTCAATTTAAATAATTATGATGATTTATTCAATCAAATTGAAGTTTTAGAGGTGTAAAAAATGTCAAAATCGAATCAAAAAATCGCATCAATTGAACAACTAAGTAATAACGAAGGTATCATTTCTGCATTAGCATTTGACCAACGTGGTGCTTTAAAACGCATGATGGCAAAACATCAAACTGAAGAGCCAACTGTAGCTCAAATTGAACAATTAAAAGTATTAGTTGCGGAAGAATTAACACAATATGCATCTTCAATTTTATTAGATCCAGAATACGGTTTACCAGCATCTGATGCACGTAACAAAGATTGTGGATTATTGCTAGCTTATGAAAAAACTGGTTATGACGTAAATGCTAAAGGTCGTTTACCTGACT
>NZ_JACYHC010001194.1:0-649 GCF_017152085.1 Staphylococcus sp. EG-SA-2 | reverse complement strand
AACAATCTTCGATAACGACATTTTTCGTTATCGTACCATCTGTCGTTCCGAATTTTGGAAAAGCACCAGGTACTTGAATGTCTAATTGTATTGCTTCAGAATAAAAGCGTTCGCCACTATAGTCTATGAATCCTTCAAATGAACAGCTTTTAATATAGAGTCCGTTAATCCCACAAGCATCAATTGCATGACCACTCACTACATTCTTAATGGTCACACCTATTAATTGAATATCTTCAGCATGCCCAATGCACATAGCTGTATTGTTATAAGGATACGATACACCATTCATATCAAACTTGCCGCCTTTAATATGAATATGACTGTGTCCATTATAACCACGATAAAAACCAAAGCGATGACCATTTTTTAATAAAGGACCAGAATGACATCGGCGTAAAATAGTTTCATTATCTAACAAAAGTGTTGTATTGCCATATATCGTTAATGGTTTGCAAATATCATACGTCCCTTTCGGTATATAAACTGTCGTTGGTTTACATCTTCCACGATTTAACGCACGTTGTATTGCTCGAGTATCTTTAGTTTTGTTTATGCCTGTTAACCCATAATCTTTCATATTGATATACATAAATCGTCATCCTTTGTCTATTTTCTAATTACTCATATATTAACCAATTATTCAAAT
>NZ_JACYHC010001193.1:0-9992 GCF_017152085.1 Staphylococcus sp. EG-SA-2 | reverse complement strand
CGCAAGTGACTTAATATCATATTCAAAATAACTTATGGGAATTTAGGGAATTGATCGAAGTCAGGATCACGTTTTTCTTTAAACGCATCACGGCCTTCTTTCGCTTCATCAGTTGTGTAATAAAGCAATGTTGCATCCCCAGCCATTTGTTGTAAACCAGCTAAACCATCTGTGTCAGCATTCATAGCTGCTTTAAGGAATCGTAAAGCTGTTGGTGAGTGTTTCATAATCTCTTTACACCATTGCACAGTTTCATCTTCAACTTTATCTAAAGGTACCACTGTATTTACTAGGCCCATATCTAAAGCTTCTTGTGCATTGTATTGACGACATAAGTACCAGATTTCACGTGCTTTCTTATGTCCAACGATACGTGCTAAATATCCTGAACCATAACCTGCATCAAATGAACCTACTTTAGGACCAGTTTGTCCAAAAATAGCATTATCAGCAGCAATCGTTAAGTCACAAACAACATTTAGTACATTACCGCCACCTACAGCATAACCTTTTACCATCGCGATAACCGGTTTTGGAATAATACGAATTAAACGCTGTAAATCTAATACATTTAAGCGAGGGATTTGGTCTTCACCTACATAACCACCATGTCCACGTTTCTTCTGGTCACCACCAGAACAGAATGCTAAATCACCTTCACCAGTTAATACGATAACTGAAACGTTTTGATCATCACGTGCACGTGAAAATGCGTCAATCATTTCAGCAACTGTTTTAGGTGTAAACGCATTGCGTACTTCAGGGCGATTTATTGTTACCTTAGCAATCCCTTCGTAAAATTCATATTTGATTTCATCATATTCTCTAAGTGTTTCCCATTGTCTGTTAGTCATTTTGCTCCTCCTTTAAAAATCCTAATATCATTGTATCAAATTCATCACTATCTTCCACATGAATTGTATGACCTGTAGCAGAAATTAATTTACATTTACTATTAGGAATTAAATTTGCCATTTTTTTCGCAATCTGTACAAATTTTTCATCATATTCTCCAGCTAATATTAATGTTGGTACTTTAATTTCTTTCAGGCGCGGCCATAAGTTTGGCATTTGACCTGTACCATAATCTCTTAATGCTTTGGCCATTTTCTGTGGCGATTGAGACAATCGTTGTAGTCTTATTTGATGTTGTATTTCAACTGGTAATTCTAGTTGCGATTGAAATAATGGCAACTTTTCCCAATCATTAACAAATAATTCAATACCTGCTATGTCTAATACTTTAGCACGTGCATCATCAACAAGACGGCGTTCCAATTGATTTGCTTCTTCTTTAATACCTGGTGACGTACTTTCTAATATCAAATTAGATATAGGGATGTGACCATTAATTGCATAATATAATGCAACACGCCCACCCATTGAATATCCAAACAATGTTATTGATTTATCTTTATATTTATCTAAAATTCGGTCTAACAACGTCGTAATATAATCAAAATTCCACGTTTCATCCATTGAAGACTGATCTTCGCCATGGCCTGGTAAGTCTATAGTGATGACATGACAGATATCAGTATATTTATCGATGTGATTATAATAAGTACGACTGTCGCTAAGAAAACCATGCAGTAATACTAAAACTTGATTGGTCTCAACGTTTGCTTCATAGTATTTATAATGTGTCATGAATCATTTCACTCAATTTCTGATATAAAATTTGATGCTGTTTAAAGTTATCTTCGCGATTCGTTATCAATTCATAAATCGTCGAAGTTTCAGATAACAATGTGGCATTTTTAAATTCTGAAACACTGTTAAAACGTTTAAAATCGAATTGATATAACTTAGCTGTATACTCGAAATCCAATCCCGTCGGTGTGCCAAACAACCGTTCAAAATAGTCAGTTGCACTTTCTTTTTGTGGTAAATATGAAAAAATACCGCCACCATCGTTGTTCAATAATACAATATTCATCTGAATATTATTTAATTTTGACATTAATAGTCCATTCATATCATGATAAAATGACAAATCACCTATCAATAATGTTATTCGTTTATGCACAGCCATACCCAGTGCAGTTGAAACGATACCATCAATACCATTCGCACCACGATTCGCATAGACATCTATATTTTTATTCAATAACAAGTTATCTACATCTCTGATAGGCATACTATTACTAATAAATAATGCATCTTTTTCAGATGTTTTCTTAATCAATTCACCAACGAATGCACTCTCATCTGTAGCTTGTTCCAAATAACATTTAATTTCTTTACGCCCTTTTTTCTCTAAGCATTGCCATTTTTCTAACCAACTTACGCGATTGATGGTCGTGTCTTCCATTAATGATCTAAAGAAATCATTTGCAGAAATCTCATATGAAATATCTGGCGCTATAGGAAAGACATCAATCTTATCATTGTTTTGCACTAATATTTGAAATGCATCAGTTTTCTTTAACCATTGATTCAACTTTTTAGAAATCACTGGTTTCCCAACACGAATTACGAAATCCACATTTAAGTCTAAGCCGCTTCTAAACAGCAAATCATATGTACAGATAACATTCGGATGATCAAATTTTCTTAAATGACTTAAAGGATCAGCTAAAATAGGCAAATCATATATCGTTGAATACGTTAGTATTTGATCAACTTCTTGGTGCTGCATATCCCCTACAATAATTAAACCTTTTTTCTTATTTAAAATGTGTCTTAATGCCGATGCATCTATACTTTTTTGATAGTGCGGTAAAATCTTCATCTCAGAAGTTAACAATTCTGTTGCATTCAAATCAGGTGTTAACGGATCTCTAAATGGCAAGTTAAAATGAATTGGCCCTTTATGTGGTCCATATAAATATTGACTAGCAATTTGCATTTGATAATAAATTGCATTAATGGTCTCTTTACTATCATCCGCAATAGGCATATCGAACTCATAACTTACATAATTATTAAACATATTTACTTGATTAATCGCTTGTGGTGCGCCTACACTTCTTAATTCATGCGGACGGTCACTTGTTAAAACGATTAATGGAATTCTACTAATTTGGCTTTCAGCAATTGCAGGCGTATAATTCGCTGCTGCTGTACCTGACGTACATAATATAGCGACAGGTCTTTCACTGCCTTTAATTAACCCAACTGCAAAAAATGCTGCACTTCGCTCATCGGGGTGTATCCATGTTTTAATATTTGGATGTGCTTCAAATGCAAGTGCAAGTGGCGTTGAGCGTGATCCCGGACTGATAACTACTTCCCTTACGCCGTATGCATATAACTCAGATGCAAATGTAAAAACTTGCTTCGTTAAAGCTGCTTTATGATTTCCCATTCATATCGACTCCTAATGCATTCATCATAGGTGTGAACTTAAGGTTCGTTTCTGCCAATTCACTATCTGGATCAGAATCTTTAACAATGCCACACCCAGCAAATAAAGTTGCTTGTGCTTTCTTAATAAGCATCGAACGAATTGCAACAATAAATTCACAATCATCATATATATCTATATAGCCAACCGGCGCACCATATAATCCTCGTGTACCAAATTCTTTCTGTTCAATAAAATCCATCGCAAATTCTTTTGGATAGCCACCTAAAGCAGGTGTTGGATGTAAATGATCAATTAAACTAATATACGAATCATCCTTCAGTGGCGCCTTTATTTCAGTGTACAAGTGATATAAATGATCATTTTTTAGAATTTTAGGCGTCTTATCATAATGTAATTCAGTGATATAAGGTTTAATATCATGTAAAATACTGTCAACAACAAATCGATGTTCGATTAAGTTTTTATTATCTTTTAAAAATGCTTCAACATTTTTTGTATCTTCGTCCTCATCTTGTGAACGTTTAATTGTACCTGCTACAGCTTTAGTCGATAGTATTTTATTATTGACCTTTATTAATTGTTCAGGTGTTTGTGAAAAGAATATAGAATCTTGTGATTCTAACAAGAATATATAACTGTTTTTTTCTTTAGAATATGCTTGCTTTAGAATATATGGAATACTGATATCTTTATCGAACTTTATTAACCGTCTACGTGCTAGTACAATTTTTTCTTCATTATTAATAGATTCTATAGCTTCTACTACAAGTTGACGCCAGTCATCTTTATAAATATCTTCATTTCTAGTAATTTCCCCAATTTGCTCGTCCACATCTATATCCGATATATTGTTGAACAAATCCATTAAATCGTTCAATGCCTCAACAGTAAAACTTTCCCTTTTAACTGTATAAGTTAAAAATGTCCCATTATTATCAGTTGAAATTAAAACTTCAGGTAATACAAAATGATTTAGTCCAAACTCTCGCCATTCATCATCTGATTTATGACTCGAAAATTGGAATCCTCCAACAACTCGAAGATGATGTTTCTCAGATTGCGGATGTATAAATGTGATGTTATGTTTTAATTTTTCCCAGTCTTTAAAAATAGATTGTTTATTTTTAGAATTATTTTTGAATAATTGAATTGCTTTGTAGCCAAAATATGACGTTCGATTATCATTCAAACGCATATAAAAGCGATCTCCTGCCTCATTGTCAGTGAGATGAAATAATGTGCTCGGGTCTAGTGACTGTGATAATTTCACTTCAACTGAAACCCATTCCTTTGAGCTGCCATATATCTCTTTGACAATATCGTCCTCTAATACGCCCGTAGCCATCCATTTCACTTCTTTCTTCGTCTTTTTTCACTCATTATTATATTGTATCATTTTTGGATAATTGTGTTACAAGAATTGCTTAAACTTATCTTGCAATTTTTCACGTCAATTGACCTTTATGCTACTTTCTATTAAAATATCTTTGTTATAAAAAATATGATTTAAAGAGGTTTTGTATTCAATGAGTAATCAATATCAGCAATATTCTACAGTTAAGAAATATTGGCATTTAATGCGTCCTCATACATTAACTGCTTCCGTAGTACCCGTTTTAGTTGGTACAGCAGCATCTAAAATATATTTTCTTGGTAGCGAAGATCATATTAAAATCAGCCTATTCATTGCCATGTTACTAGCATGCTTACTTATTCAAGCAGCAACTAATATGTTTAATGAATACTATGATTATAAAAAAGGCCTTGATGATCATGAATCTGTAGGCATTGGTGGTGCCATTGTTCGCAACGGTATGAGCCCAGAGCTTGTGCTACGATTAGCCATTGCATTTTACATCTTAGCAGCAATATTAGGTTTGTTTTTAGCTGCTAACTCTTCATTTTGGTTATTACCAGTTGGATTAGTATGTATGGCTGTTGGTTACCTATATACAGGTGGCCCTTTCCCTATTTCATGGACGCCTTTCGGTGAATTATTCTCAGGCGTATTTATGGGTATGTTTATTATCGTTATTGCATTCTTTATTCAAACTGGCAATATTCAAAGTTATGTAATTTGGTTAAGTGTACCTATAGTAATCACTATCGGTTTAATTAATATGGCTAACAATATTCGCGACCGTGTCAAAGATAAAGCAAGTGGTCGCAAAACTTTACCCATTCTATTAGGTAAAAATGCTTCTTTAACATTTATGGCAATCATGTACTTTATCGCTTATGCCTTTATTGTACTTACGATCATTATTAAACCTGGTGGCTCATTATTTTACTTACTTGCGTTGTTATCATTCCCAATGCCTGTTAAAGTTATCAGACGTTTCAAGAAGAATGATACACCGCCTACAATGATGCCAGCAATGGCTGCTGCTGGTAAAACAAATACATTTTTCGGTTTATTATATGCATTAGGTATTTATATTAGTGCATTATTTGCAGGCATTTAATAGAAAATGATACTACTCGGCAATCGACTTACATCGAACTGTCGAGTTTTTTTATTTAACAATTAAATGATGATACATGTGCTTGTATAATTCAATCTGTCCATCAGATATAAAGCCTACTTTTTTATATAACTTTAATGCTGCTTCATTATTAATATCGCAATTCAAACTCCATTTAACATGTGTATTTGATTCAAGTAATGACGTTAATAACTTTGTCGCGATGCCTCTACCTCTATATGCTGCAAATGTCGCAATTGTTTCTATATAATACTCATCGTCTTTAGCTTCTTTTACAGGTAATGGCGTGCCATATTGTTTTATTTCTTCTGGCAAGTCAAGTAGTTCCCATGCTTTTTCGTATTTCAATTCATTTTCACCACTATAGCTAATAATACAACCTGCTACTTTATTTTCTACTTCATAAACTAAAATATGCTGATAAAAAGTTCGATATGTTGCATCAACACAGCTTTTTTCAATTGCATCTAATACCATGTCTTTAGGTAGATGCTTTACCAATTCTAATTCCATATCATCCCAAACCATATAAACTAACTTCGCAATATCAAATCGGTCCTCTGGACGTGCTTGACGTATCACTATGTCATCATTCCCTTTTACGTTATTAACATTTATTATATAGAAATTCTAGCTTATTTTAAAAAGATATACTTATAATTTTAGAAAGTTTGAAAATTCTAAAGTTAGAAATATTGGTTTTCACAACGAATTTAAGTAGAATTATAGTTAAGGAGGATTTACAAATGAAAGTCAATAAAGCCATTTATGTTATTGTTGCATTATTTCTTGGAGGTTTAGGTATTCATAAATTTTATGCTGATAAATTTGGACAAGGTCTTTTTCACTTATTATTTTTCTGGACAGGTATCCCTACCATCATCTCAATAATACATGCAATTTTTGTCATTTTTACTAAAAAAGCAGATAAAGATGGTTATATTATATTCCCTAAAAATTAAATAGTGACAATGACGTTTAAAAAGCATATATGAATGGGTATATAGTTCATAAGATATAGAGAAATGAGGTATGTAACGATGCGCCAATTCATTAAAAGAATTGTTAAAACAATCCTTGTCGGTTATGTAATTAAATTTATTCGAAATAAACTTTCAGGTAAATCATCACATCCGACAGATAATAAACATAATTAAAAATACAGCGCCACTCTTATATGATTTACGAGTAGCGCTGTATTTTTATTTTGCTTTTTCTGCAATTTTTTCTAAATCTTCTGCCATACTTTCACTTGCGATAATCCCCCTTGATTTCAACCACTTATTTCGGTCAACGTCATAAACTTTGTTATCTTTCACAGCTTTTAATGATTTCCAAACTGCAGGATCAATGAATTTCGTTCTATTTTTGTCCGTTTTTCCGTCAGTGGCTAAAATCATAACTTTTGGATTGATATTGGCAAGTTCTTCATTATTTAAATATATATAAGGACCACCCTTGCGTTCACCAACATGCGTAGTTTTGTCTTTTGTGACTTCAGGTTGAATACCCATTTTAATTAAGAATTGTCCCATAAATGTATCTTCATTATTAATAAACATACCTGCTCTTGAGATACCGAATGCAAATGCAGATTTTAACGTACTCTGTTCAATTTTCTTTCTAATCTCCGCTAATATTTTATCATGCTTTTCCAGACGCTTCTCGCCTTCTTTCTCTTTGCCTACTGCTTTAGCGACTGTTTTAAATGCTTCAATATTTGCATTATAATCTCCCGTACCGCTAACTAACATGATTGTCGGAGCAATTTTGCTCAATTCTGATTTGATTTTCTTATGTCTGCTAACATCTGCAATGATCAAATCCGGTTTTAATTTACTTATCACTTCCATATTCGGTTGCGGTCTAGATCCAACCGATTCATATGCCCCAATCTTATCTCTTACTGACTTTGTTATATTTTTAGTGCTGCCATCATCTGCAATACCAACAGGTTTCATATCTAATGCTGCTAAATAATCAGCAAAACTATATTCTAATACAACAACACGTTTAGGATTTTTCTTAATTTTTTCAGTTCCTAATTCATCTTTTATTGTCGTCATTTCAGTTTTCTCTTCAGTATCTTTTTGACCACAACCCGCTACTGCTACAACTAAGATTAGCATAAACACAACTAATTTAACGATATTCCTATTCACATATTTACCTCCAAACAACTTTAATAGAAAACTGCATTATTATTTTATCATTTAATTTGTTTATGATATATTTGGTATGCTATTATTTTTTCTTATCATAGTTTATTATCAAATCTTCTTATTATAAACAGCAAATGGCCTCTAATTTTGAAGATGACGCACTGGTTAATAATACTCATTTATCTCAAACCATCATTCTAATTATCCATACTACTCTCGCAATTTCATAATAGTGTTTACGATTCATAAATAGCGATGCAATAGTTAATTCATTTCCCTATAATCTTTGCACTATGCTGTACTAATCTTTATTTATAAATACAAAAAGTAACTGATGACTTAAACATCTTTCTACAACAATTGTTCAATACAATAGAACATTTAATAAATATTTAATAATTATTTTTATAAATAATCTTTACTTTCCACATCTTTACAAATATAATTTGGACTATGTTTTAAAAATATGAATGTTGGAGGTGACATGATGAAATTAGGTATGCTTTTAATTAGATGGATGTTAGCAACATCATTCTTAGTGCATGGTACTTTGAAATTTGTTGATTTAGATGGAACAATTCACTTCTTAGGCTCTTTAGGTTTACCACCTACCATCGCAGTATTGATGTCAATTGGTGAAGTTGTTGGAGGTTTAGCACTTATTATCGGCTTTTTAACGCCTTATGTTAATGTTTTTTATATTTGTGTTATGTTAGGCTCAATCTTCACACTTAAACTTACAAGAGGATATGTAAGTGGTTATGAATTTGAAATCATACATATCGTAATGAACTTAGCTTGTATTAGTAGTTACAGCTGGAAGAAATGGCTACAATTTTATTAACTATTATTTGAGAGGACTATCCTCTCTTTTTTTGTATATATCATGCGTAAAAATCCTAGGTACTCATGAATACCTAGGATTTTTTCATTTAGCTATTGAAAAGATTTAACCATTTTTCTAATATTGATTCCGTTGAATATTTTTCTATAATGTTTTCTCTCGCTTTCGAACCAAACTCCGCTGCTAATACATCATTATTAACAAGCTGAAGTATTTTATCAGCCATGTCCTTAATATTATGGTTTTCTATTAAATAACCATTTTTATTATCTTCTATAAAATCACTTGGTCCGTATTTGATGTCAAAGGCAACAACAGGCCTTTTAGAAATCATTGCTTCTATCATACTTAACCCTTGACCTTCATATTGAGATGTAGAAACGACTAATTTAAAATCTTCCAAGCATTTTTGTGGAGTTGTTGTATATCCTTTAAGAAAAACATTTCTTTCTAAATTTTTATCTTCAATCATTTTAGCTATTTTATCTTTGACAGATCCTTCTCCATATATATGAAATTTAACAGAATTATCTTTTTTTACGACTAACTCAGCCACTTCAATAAGCAAATCAATTCGCTTCGTTGGTACCATTCTAGAAATATGACCTACGATTTTTTCAGTTTGAAAATGTTTTGGAGCATTATGTATCTTAACAAAATTGCTAATAGTGAAAATATTTTCTACATCAAATTGATTAAGAATATCTAATCTTTGTGCCTCTGTTAATACAATTACACCGTTAATTTTATTCGCATTCTCAATAATATATTTCTCACTTTTTTTAAATGCACCCGTATCATCGAAATTTTCATGATGATTAACATGAATAACGCCATATTTCTGAGCATTTTTATGATTTGTATTAAACATTTTTGGAAAACTCCCTGGTCCATCACAAATCATAATACTATCTTTAGAATCTTTTATTAGTTTTTCTAAATAGTAAACACACAGTGCTAAATTGTTTTTAAATTCTTTTTTATTAACTAACACATAAGTTTTACCTACAGCACCATTATTAGCATTAATATTCCTTGAAATATATGGGTATCCCTTTTCAGTCAAGTCCAGACTCCTGTGTAAAATGCTATACAATGTTTTTACCATTTCTACTTATCAAAATTGATGTATTTTCTTGAAGAATAAATCCATTCATCATGTAGGTCCATAAGAACGGCTCCAATTA
>NZ_JACYHC010001192.1:0-649 GCF_017152085.1 Staphylococcus sp. EG-SA-2 | reverse complement strand
CTATGATAGATGAAGTTATTAACCAAAAACCACGTGTTGTTATATTAAATAAAAAAGATATGTCTAATTTAAATGAGATGTCAAAATGGGAACAATTTTTTATTGATAAAGGATACTATCCTGTATCAGTGGATGCTAAGCACGGTAAAAATTTAAAGAAAGTGGAAGCTGCAGCAATTAAGGCGACTGCTGAAAAATTTGAACGCGAAAAAGCGAAAGGACTTAAACCTAGAGCGATAAGAGCAATGATCGTTGGAATTCCAAATGTTGGTAAATCCACATTAATAAATAAACTGGCAAAGCGTAGTATTGCGCAGACTGGTAATAAACCAGGTGTGACCAAACAACAACAATGGATTAAAGTTAGTAATGCATTACAACTATTAGACACACCAGGGATACTTTGGCCTAAATTTGAAGATGAAGAAGTCGGTAAGAAGTTGAGTTTAACTGGTGCGATAAAAGATAGTATTGTGCACTTAGATGAAGTTGCCATCTATGGATTAAACTTTTTAATTCAAAATGATTTAGCGCGATTAAAGTCACATTATAATATTGAAGTTCCTGAAGATGCAGAAATCATAGCGTGGTTTGATGCGATAGGGAAAAAACGTGGCTTAATTCGACGTGGTAATGAAATTGATTACGA
>NZ_JACYHC010001191.1:0-649 GCF_017152085.1 Staphylococcus sp. EG-SA-2 | reverse complement strand
CTATGATAGATGAAGTTATTAACCAAAAACCACGTGTTGTTATATTAAATAAAAAAGATATGTCTAATTTAAATGAGATGTCAAAATGGGAACAATTTTTTATTGATAAAGGATACTATCCTGTATCGGTGGATGCTAAGCACGGTAAAAATTTA
The DNA here is from genome assembly GCF_017152085.1 of Staphylococcus sp. EG-SA-2. Taxonomy (NCBI): domain Bacteria; kingdom Bacillati; phylum Bacillota; class Bacilli; order Caryophanales; family Staphylococcaceae; genus Staphylococcus; species Staphylococcus sp. EG-SA-2. The sequence continues at coordinate 494 of NZ_JACYHC010001191.1, read as the reverse complement.
AAGAAAGTGGAAGCTGCAGCAATTAAAGCGACTGCTGAAAAATTTGAACGTGAAAAAGCAAAGGGACTTAAGCCAAGAGCGATTAGAGCGATGATTGTTGGAATTCCAAATGTTGGTAAATCCACATTAATAAATAAACTGGCAAAGCGTAGTATTGCGCAGACTGGTAATAAACCAGGTGTGACCAAACAACAACAATGGATTAAAGTTGGTAATGCATTACAACTATTAGACACACCAGGGATACTTTGGCCTAAATTTGAAGATGAAGAAGTCGGTAAGAAGTTGAGTTTAACAGGCGCGATTAAAGATAGCATTGTGCACTTAGATGAAGTAGCTATATATGGATTGAACTTTTTAATTCAACATGATTTAGCGCGATTAAAGTCACATTATAATATTGAAGTTCCTGAAGATGCAGAAATCATAGCGTGGTTTGATGCGATAGGGAAAAAACGTGGCTTAATTCGACGTGGTAATGAAATTGATTACGA
>NZ_JACYHC010001190.1:0-650 GCF_017152085.1 Staphylococcus sp. EG-SA-2 | reverse complement strand
TGGCATCAGGTACAGGGGTTGGGCCAGGTGTTAATAACAACGGTTGATGATAATACATTTATATGCCTCCTATAAATAAGATTTCACTATTTTAGCAAATTTTCTGAAAATTTAAAAGCCTAAAAAAGTGATAACGCTATATTGTCGAACAAACGTTATCACTTAAAGATTTTATTTGGCCTGAATGATGGGATAAATTTTTATGTCCACATTATTTCTTACAGCATTTGAAATCATGCAATTATTATCTGCAATTGTTATCAATTTTGGTAATCGCTTTTCTAATTGTGCTATTTGATCACTTGGAATTTGAATTTGAGGATGGTGCACAATTTTTGACATACTGAATTTTCCGTTATTTAAACAAGCTGTTCCAATCGATTGTTGTTCAATTGAAATATCTGTGAACTTTGCACGTTCAAGAGTAGCTGCTAATGAGATGATATAACATGATGAAGCGGCTGATACTAACAATTCATCGGGATTTGTTCCTAAACCAACACCACCTAAGGAAGCAGGTATAGAAATATTCTCTGAAAGTATGTCGCCTTGAACGTTTCCGACATTGTTACGACCACCTTGCCAAGAAGTTTGGACTTTAAAGTCATGTTGATGCAATTGCTTTAACCTCCAATATAATTGTGATAGTT
>NZ_JACYHC010001189.1:0-650 GCF_017152085.1 Staphylococcus sp. EG-SA-2 | reverse complement strand
AAAAGGAACATTCTTGAATTTACGATAAATACAGTTAGTACAATCGCTGATATCGGTGTACCTGCTATAAACAACGCGCACATAATAAATTGCGCAGCACCGGCATATATAACAAGACATAACAAGACAATTTCTAAAATACTAAAGTTTTGAGACGAAGCCACAATACCAAATGAAATACCAACACCGGCATAACCCAATAATGTTGGGACACACTCTCGCACGCCTTGTCTAAAACTTAAATGTGTTGTCATCTCAACTACCTCCTTTGCCACTTTATATTTATATAATTACGAAAAAAATAATATACCTAGTCTAATACAGTTCTATATCACAAGCAATAACGTTAGACACTGGTTTGTCTGAAGTTAGACATACCGGAGTCTTTAATCAGCTTCATATTAACTTTTTATTTTTTTAGAATTTTCAATTTTTTATTTAAGACTACCTCCATATTTTCTATGGATTGTAGTTGTTTTTAAATACTAATTTTATAAATTTTTATATCTAATGATGAGTCTGGGATATTGATTCATGTAACACTCCCTTATAATCATCATCCTCTCCCCCTACCCTACTCCATCGATATTACTCATACTACATCAACGAAATCAGTATTTTATCGCTTAATTTCCTATAATAGTGATGCT
>NZ_JACYHC010001188.1:0-652 GCF_017152085.1 Staphylococcus sp. EG-SA-2 | reverse complement strand
TGTGGTAAAAATTCAGATAGATTGTCACAACGCATAAGCGCCTCACCTATTAGTAAGCCATCGATACCACTATGCAAGATTTTTCTTACATCAGATGCATCGTGAATACCACTTTCAGAAATATAATAATGATTTGTTTTTTTATTTTCTAAAATAGTATTTGTATGTTCCACATTTGTAACAAATCGTTTTAAGTCCCTGTTATTTACACCAATCAATTTAGCATTAACCTTATAGGCACGTTCTAATTCATGGCGATCATGTACTTCAACTAACACTTCTAGATTTTGCGATATAGCGTAGTTATATAAATCTTTCAATTGTTTATCAGATAAGATGTTAACGATCAATAAAATCATAGATGCACCAGCTTGTTTAGCAACATCAATTTGAAGCGGGTCTATAATAAAGTCTTTGCATAATACGGGTAATGTTGTTTTTGTCGTCAATGCTTGTAATCTTTCAAAACTACCACCAAAGTACTTTTCATCAGTTAAAATGGACACGGCATTTGCACCATATTGGTCATAATCTGAGATTTGTTGCGATAAATCTCGTTCAGGTAAGTCATTAACTGTAGGACTCTTCGATTTAATTTCTGCAATAATTGCTAGCTTTGGTTCTTTCTCAATTGCGTTTATAAAAGATTTTT
>NZ_JACYHC010001187.1:0-652 GCF_017152085.1 Staphylococcus sp. EG-SA-2 | reverse complement strand
TGTGGTAAAAATTCAGATAGATTGTCACAACGCATAAGCGCCTCACCTATTAGTAAGCCATCGATACCACTATGCAAGATTTTTCTTACATCAGATGCATCGTGAATACCACTTTCAGAAATATAATGATGATTGGGTTTTTTATTTTCTAAAATAGTATTTGTATGTTCCACATTTGTGACAAATCGTTTTAAGTCCCTGTTATTTACACCAATCAATTTAGCATTAACCTTATAGGCACGTTCTAATTCATGGCGATCATGTACTTCAATTAACACTTCTAGATTTTGCGATATAGCGTAGTTATATAAATCTTTCAATTGTTTATCCGATAAGATGTTAACGATCAATAAAATCATAGATGCACCAGCTTGTTTAGCAACATCAATTTGAAGCGGGTCTATAATAAAGTCTTTGCATAATACGGGTAATGTTGTTTTTGTTGTCAATGCTTGTAATCTTTCAAAACTACCACCAAAGTACTTTTCATCAGTTAAAATGGACACGGCATTTGCACCGTACTTTTCATAATCTGAGATTTGTTGCGATAAATCTCGTTCAGGTAAGTCATTAACTGTAGGACTCTTCGATTTAATTTCTGCAATAATTGCTAGCTTTGGTTCTTTCTCAATTGCGTTTATAAAAGATTTTT
>NZ_JACYHC010001186.1:0-654 GCF_017152085.1 Staphylococcus sp. EG-SA-2 | reverse complement strand
TTATTATTGCACTATCCATAATGTTCTTTTTAGATGTGAAATTGACTTTAGCAGCACTGTTTATCTTCCCATTTTACATTTTAACGGTGTACGTTTTCTTTGGAAGATTAAGAAAATTGACGCGTGAGAGATCGCAAGCATTAGCTGAGGTTCAAGGATTCTTGCATGAACGTGTTCAAGGTATTTCAGTCGTTAAAAGTTTTGCGATTGAAGACAATGAAGCGAAAAACTTTGATAAAAAGAATACTAATTTCTTAACACGTGCGTTGAAACATACAAGATGGAATGCCTATTCCTTTGCCGCAATTAATACAGTTACAGATATTGGACCAATTATTGTCATCGGTGTTGGTGCATATCTTGCTATTTCTGGATCAATCACAGTAGGTACACTTGCAGCATTTGTTGGATACTTAGAGTTATTGTTCGGGCCTTTACGTCGTTTAGTCGCATCATTTACAACTTTAACGCAAAGTTTTGCTTCAATGGACCGTGTATTCCAATTAATTGACGAAGATTATGACATTAAAAATGGTGTTGGTGCTCAACCTATTGAAATTAAACAAGGTCGTATTGATATTGATCATGTTAGTTTTCAATATAACGATAACGAAGCTCCAATTTTAAAAGATATTAATTTGAGTATTGAAAAAG
>NZ_JACYHC010001185.1:0-654 GCF_017152085.1 Staphylococcus sp. EG-SA-2 | reverse complement strand
CAAATGATGATGGTACTATTTCAGATGTAGAACTTCCTTATATTGAAAAGCGTTCACAAGATGTTGGTATTACAATTAATGCTGCGAGTAATGTGAGTGATGTCGGAAAAGCATTTCCAGGACAGCCGTCAATCGCGCATGACAGTGATATTGAAGGACTAAAACGATTAGCTACAGCAATGAAGAAAAACGGTGCCAAAGCACTCGTACAAATACATCATGGTGGTGCACAAGCATTGCCTGAATTAATACCTGATGGAGACGTCGTAGCACCAAGTCCAATTTCTTTAAAAAGTTTCGGTCAGAAACAAGAACATAGTGCTAGAGAAATGACGAATGAAGAGATTGAACAAGCAATCAAGGATTTTGGTGAAGCAACACGACGTGCAATTGAAGCAGGGTTTGATGGTGTTGAAATACATGGCGCGAATCATTACTTAATTCATCAATTTGTATCACCATACTATAATAGAAGAAATGATGTATGGGCAAATCAATATAAATTCCCGGTCGCTGTGATTGAAGAAGTGCTTAAAGCGAAAGAAGCGTATGGCAATAAAGACTTTATAGTTGGATACAGATTATCTCCAGAGGAAGCGGAGTCTCCAGGAATCACAATGGAAATTACAGAGGAACTCGTTAATAAAATTAGCC
>NZ_JACYHC010001184.1:0-654 GCF_017152085.1 Staphylococcus sp. EG-SA-2 | reverse complement strand
CAAATGATGATGGTACTATTTCAGATGTAGAACTTCCTTATATTGAAAAGCGTTCACAAGATGTTGGTATTACAATTAATGCTGCGAGTAATGTGAGTGATGTCGGAAAAGCATTTCCAGGACAGCCATCAATCGCGCATGACAGTGATATTGAAGGACTAAAACGATTAGCTACAGCAATGAAGAAAAACGGTGCCAAAGCACTCGTACAAATACATCATGGCGGTGCACAAGCATTGCCTGAATTAACACCTGGTGGAGACGTCGTAGCACCAAGTCCAATTTCTTTAAAAAGTTTCGGTCAGAAACAAGAACATAGTGCTAGAGAAATGACGAATGAAGAGATTGAACAAGCAATCAAGGATTTTGGTGAAGCAACGCGACGTGCAATTGAAGCAGGATTTGATGGTGTTGAAATACATGGCGCGAATCATTACTTAATTCATCAATTTGTATCACCATACTATAATAGAAGAAATGATGTTTGGGCAAATCAATATAAATTCCCGGTCGCTGTGATTGAAGAGGTGCTTAAAGCGAAAGAAGCGTATGGCAATAAAGACTTTATAGTTGGATACAGATTATCTCCAGAGGAAGCGGAGTCTCCAGGAATCACAATGGAAATTACAGAGGAACTCGTTAATAAAATTAGCC
>NZ_JACYHC010001183.1:0-654 GCF_017152085.1 Staphylococcus sp. EG-SA-2 | reverse complement strand
TTATTATTGCACTATCCATAATGTTCTTTTTAGATGTGAAATTGACTTTAGCAGCACTGTTTATCTTCCCATTTTACATTTTAACGGTGTACGTTTTCTTTGGAAGATTAAGAAAATTGACGCGTGAAAGATCGCAAGCATTAGCTGAGGTTCAAGGATTCTTGCATGAACGTGTTCAAGGTATTTCAGTCGTTAAAAGTTTTGCGATTGAAGACAATGAAGCGAAAAACTTTGATAAAAAGAACACTAATTTCTTAACACGTGCTTTGAAACATACAAGATGGAATGCCTATTCCTTTGCCGCAATTAATACAGTTACAGATATTGGACCAATAATTGTCATCGGTGTTGGTGCATATCTTGCTATTTCTGGATCAATCACAGTAGGTACACTTGCAGCATTTGTTGGATACTTGGAGTTATTGTTCGGGCCTTTACGTCGTTTAGTCGCATCATTTACAACTTTAACGCAAAGTTTTGCTTCAATGGACCGTGTATTCCAATTAATTGATGAAGATTATGACATCAAAAATGGTGTTGGTGCTCAACCTATTGAAATTAAACAAGGTCGTATTGATATTGATCATGTTAGTTTTCAATATAACGATAACGAAGCTCCAATTTTAAAAGATATTAATTTGAGTATTGAAAAAG
>NZ_JACYHC010001182.1:0-10000 GCF_017152085.1 Staphylococcus sp. EG-SA-2 | reverse complement strand
CATCATTGGATTTATAGCTTGTTATATTGGCTATCATATTTAAAAATAAAATGCTTCATTCAGCAAATAGGTAAATTACGACACCTTCCTGAACGAAGCATTTTTTAATTTTCATGCAAATTTTTTAGCACCATAAAATGCCTACCAAATTTCAATAATCTTTGTTACCGTTTAAATAATGTGAATGTCAATAAATTCTCCAAACTAGTCGAAAATAAAGGGAGTGGGACAGAAATGATATTTTCTCAAAATTTATTTCGTCGTCCCACCCCGGCAAGGTTGACTAGAATTGAAAAAAGCTTGTTACAAGCGCATTTTCGTTCAGTCAACTACTGCCAATATAACTTCGTAGAGCATAGAACATTGATTTATGTCCCAGCCTGTGACAATCCATCTAACCTTTTCATCAGTTGAGTGATTTTAATCTATCCTTCAAAAGTTTTTGGATCAGGTCCAATTCTCTTATCTTGATTTAAACCATCAATTCGCGTCATTTGTTCATCTGATAATTCGAAATCAAATATTTGGAAGTTTTCAGAGATTCTGTTTGGTGTTACCGATTTAGGGATTATAACCACACCATGCTGCACATTCCATCTTAAAACAACTTGGGCAGGTGACTTTCCTAATTCTTGAGCAATGTCTTTAATTGTCTCATCATTTAAAATTTGTGCATTCATCAATGGTGACCAAGATTCCATCACGATATGTTGTGCTGCCAAATATAATTTCAATTTATGTTGCGTTAAATATGGATGATATTCAACTTGATTAATTACAGGTTTAATTGACACTTGTGCCAACAAAGCTTCCAAATGTTCAGGTTCAAAATTGCTGACACCTATATTTTTAGCTTTATTATTTTTATATAAATCTTCCATACCTTTCCATGTATCAACCATTACGGCTTCGTTCGTGCCTGGCCAATGTACTAGATACAAATCTAAGTATTTTAAACCTAATCTAGATAAACTAGCTTCGTAAGCAGCTGCTACATTTTCACGACCGAAATCCTCAAAATATAATTTTGAAGTAATAAATAAGTCTTCTCTAGCAATACCAGTTGACTCCAATCCGGCACGAATGCCAGCACCTACTTGTTCTTCATTCCCATAAACTTTTGCGGTATCAATACTACGATATCCTTGTTCAATGGCATACTTAACACTTTCCATGCAATTTTCATCATTTTCCACACGAAATGTCCCTAAACCAATTTGTGGCATCGTGTTTCCATTATAAAATGTTTTAACCTCCATAAATATCGCCTCACCTTTTTGATGTATTATACCCTGTTATCATAACAAATCTGAGTTGAATACATGAGAAAAAACACTTAGAGCAATCAACCACTAAAATTCTAGTAATATCTCTCAAACATTAATCAAATTGTAAAAGCAATTATGTTTAATTTATGACAAACTAAAAAAGCCGAAGTCACAACATATAGTCATCACTTCAGCCTAACATTTAATTGAATGATTCAATTTTATCCATCATTTGTTGTAAGTCTTCCACGTTGTATTGAATACGACCATGGAATACAAATTTGTTAAAGAACTCGTCTAATTGTTCAGCACCGACAAGCACTTTGACAGCACTATTTTGATTATAATTTGAAATCGTTACATCGCCTTCATTTTTAGGATTAAAGTATAAAATTGAAGTTGGCGTATATTTGGCACCTAATTCTTTTTGTAAGTCTTCAGCCAATTGTTTAATCGCCTCAATTTGATCTGAATAATTTACAAAAGATAATGAACGTTTGTCATCATTTTGATCCATCACAATAGTTTGTGGTCTAGATTTATCTAAATCCAATGTATCAAATACTTGTTCCATTGGTGGTAAATCTTTAAATTGACCGCCACTAATACCATTATAAACATGACCTTTTAACAATTGAGAATCAATAATATAAAGACCAGTTCTTGTTAATACTAAATGACTAATTCGTTCAATATTATTAAAGCCATCCTTTGGTAAAAAGATATTTGCCATAATGTGCATATCTTCTGGTCGAATTCGTTTTTCTTTAACTAATCTTTCACGAATACCAATTAATCTCATGTCCGTTACATATTCACTATGATTTTTCGAGAACAATTTTAATGCGTCAATCTCACGATCTTTTGTACTAACCATGTGATTATAATCTTCTTGTTGTTTTGTAATTGTCTTTTTATTTTGAATACGCTCTTTCTCTAAAGCTTCTTCATGAGACTTTTTAATGTTTTGTTCTTGTTGTTCATACTTTTCTTCTGTTTGTCGCTTAACTTTTTTCTTACTACCTAAGGTAACTAAGAAAAGGACAAAAAAGATTAATGCAATGACTACTGCAATAATGAGTCCAATGACTATCGGTGAAGATAAATCCATCACAACAACGCTCCTTTTTAATATATGAATAACTTTAATTATAATAGAAAAGCTAAAGATTTTCGATACATATTATCATTTATATACCGAAAATCTTTTATTTAGCTATATTAAATTCATCTTAATATTTTACTGCGTCTTTTAATTCTTCCACTTTGTCTAATTTTTCCCATGGGAATAATACATCTGTACGTCCAAAATGACCATAAGCAGCAGTTTGTTTGTAAATCGGTTGTTTCAAATCAAGCATTTTAATAATGCCTGCAGGTCTTAGGTCAAAGTGTTTTCTAACTGCTTCGACAAGTTGTCCTTCAGAAACTTTACCTGTTCCAAATGTATCAATTGCAATTGACACTGGTTCTGCAACACCAATCGCATATGCCAATTGTACTTCACATTGATCTGCTAAACCTGCTGCAACAATATTTTTAGCCACATAACGTGCAGCATATGCAGCTGAGCGGTCTACTTTTGTAGGATCCTTACCACTGAAGCATCCGCCACCATGACGTGCATAGCCACCATACGTATCAACAATGATTTTACGTCCTGTTAATCCTGCATCACCTTGAGGTCCACCGATTACAAAGCGTCCTGTAGGATTGATGTAGAATTTAGTTTGTTCATTAATCAAGTTTTCTGGAACAGTTGGATAAATGACATGCGCTTTGATGTCTTCTTGAATTTGTTCAAGTGTCACATCATCAGCATGTTGTGTTGATACGACAATCGTATCAATACGTACTGGGTTATCATTTTCATCATATTCAACAGTGACCTGAACTTTACCGTCTGGTCGTAAATAATTTAACGTACCATCTTTACGCACATCAGATAAACGTTTTGCCAATTGATGTGATAAATAAATTGCTAGAGGCATGTACGTTTCTGTTTCATTCGTTGCGTAACCAAACATTAAACCTTGGTCACCTGCACCTGTTGCTTCAATTTCTTCTTCGCTATCTTTATCACGATACTCTAATGCTTTATCCACGCCTTGTGCAATGTCAGGTGATTGTTCATCAATCGCAGTTAAAATTGCCATTGTTTCATAATCATAACCATATTTTGCTCTTGTGTATCCAATTTCTTTAATTGTTTCTCTAACAACTTTCGGAATATCAACATATGTTGTTGTAGAAATTTCGCCGGCGATCAATGCCATACCTGTTGTAACAGTTGTTTCACAAGCTACACGTGCATTTGGGTCGTCTTTTAAAATAGCATCTAATATTGCATCTGACACTTGGTCAGCGATTTTATCTGGGTGTCCTTCTGTAACAGACTCTGAAGTAAATAATCGTTTGTTATTTAACATAGTTTGCTCCTTTAAATTTATATTACGAAAATTCTCTCTCTGTGAGCTAAATAAAAAAGACCTTCTAACTATTAATATAGAGAGAAGGCCTAATACGTCCATTCGCTCTTATCGTTCAGACCTATTTGTCTGCAAACGGTTTGGCACCTTTCTTTTATAAAAAAAGAGGTTGCTGGGTTTCATTGGGTCCATGTCCCTCCACCACTCAGGATAAGAGAATCCGTTAAAAATAATAGTACCTAATTAATGAATTAATGTCAATTTTTCACAAATAAATTTACAGTAAAATATTGTAGATTAATTATGTTAATGTGTTATACTAATTAAATGTAAAGGCTTACATTTAAATTATCGCTTTGGAGGGATTTAGGATGTCAGTAGACACATACACTGAAACAACTAAAATTGACAAATTACTGAAAAAACCAACGTCACATTTTCAACTTTCGACGACACAACTTTATAATAAAATCTTAGACAATAACGAAGGGGTATTAACAGAACTTGGTGCTGTTAATGCAAGTACTGGAAAATATACTGGTCGTTCGCCTAAAGACAAATTTTTTGTCTCTGAACCTTCATATAGAGATAACATTGATTGGGGAGAAATTAATCAACCTATCGATGAAGAAACTTTCTTGAAGTTATACCATAAAGTACTAGACTATTTAGATAAAAAAGATGAACTATACGTATTTAAAGGCTACGCTGGTAGCGATAAAGATACAATGTTAAAACTTACAGTCATCAATGAATTAGCATGGCATAATTTATTTGCTAAAAATATGTTTATTAGACCTGAATCAAAAGAAGAAGCTACAAAGATTAAACCTAACTTCACTATCGTTTCTGCACCACATTTTAAAGCAGATCCAGAAGTTGATGGTACTAAATCTGAAACCTTTGTCATTATTTCATTTAAACACAAAGTCATTTTAATCGGCGGTACTGAATACGCTGGTGAAATGAAAAAAGGTATCTTCTCTGTAATGAATTATCTCTTACCGATGCAAGATATTATGAGCATGCATTGCTCAGCAAACGTTGGTGAAAAAGGCGATGTTGCATTATTCTTTGGTCTATCTGGCACTGGTAAAACAACCTTATCGGCTGACCCACACCGTAAACTAATCGGTGATGATGAACACGGATGGAATAAAAACGGGGTCTTTAATATCGAAGGTGGCTGCTATGCAAAAGCAATTAATCTTTCCAAAGAAAAAGAACCACAGATTTTTGACGCAATCAAATATGGTGCAATTTTAGAGAACACTGTAGTTGCAGAAGATGGTTCAGTGGACTTTGAAGACAATCGTTATACAGAAAACACGCGTGCCGCTTATCCAATTAATCACATTGACAATATTGTAGTACCATCAAAAGCAGCACATCCAAATACAATTATTTTCTTAACTGCGGATGCATTTGGTGTTATTCCACCGATTTCAAAGTTAAATAAAGACCAAGCAATGTATCATTTCTTGAGTGGTTTCACTTCTAAATTAGCTGGTACAGAGCGTGGTGTGACAGAACCTGAACCATCATTCTCAACATGTTTCGGAGCACCGTTCTTCCCGTTACACCCTACTGTTTACGCTGATTTATTAGGTGAACTTATCGATTTACATGATGTTGATGTTTATCTTGTTAATACTGGATGGACTGGCGGAAAATATGGTGTAGGACGTAGAATCAGCTTACATTACACACGTCAAATGGTAAACCAAGCGATTTCTGGCAAATTGAAAAATGCAGAATATACAAAAGATAGTACGTTTGGTTTAAGCATTCCTGTAGAAATTGAAGATGTACCGAAAACAATTTTAAATCCAATTAATGCTTGGAGCGACAAAGAGAAATATAAAGCACAAGCAGAAGATTTAATTCAACGTTTTGAAAAGAACTTCGAAAAATTTGGTGAAAAAGTTGAACATATTGCTGAAAAAGGTAGCTTCAACAAATAAATTTGAATACTAATTAAAGAGCCAACCGTTGTTATAGTCTAACAATGGTTGGCTCCTCTTATTTTATGTGCTAAAAATTTATAGGCAATTTTATTACAACAATGCACATTTAAGGTGACCTTCATGCCAAACTCGCATCACTCATTTAATGGAAGCAGCACGTCTTCACATAAAGTACCGGTTCCTTACGCTATGCATGTTGCCCCACTTTGCATAAAGTACTTATCGTTAACTCAACGCAAGTTGTTCCTATTCACAAAAAGCACATACAGTTATCTGCATGGAGCACATTTTCATTGAAAGCGCATACCCCTCATTCAACGTATATCACACATCTTCAAAGCTTGATAGTTCCCATGCGCACACCACGTTTCATACTAGCTATGCAACTCAACTTGTTTCATAAACTCTTTAATATAAGTCAATGTTTCAACCATCGCTGGTGGTCTTGGCACATGTCCTTCTGCCATTTGATAAAATGTTTCATGCGTGGCACCTTTTAACTCTAGTTGGTCCGCTAAATAATACGCATGATGAATACCAACTTGCTGGTCTTTCCCTCCATGTACAATTAATATTGGCGGACTGTTTTCATTAATGTTTGGAATCGCTTGGCGTGCCTCATATGCCGCTCGATCTTTTTTCGGATGACCAATCATTCTTCGTAGCATGCCTCTTAAATCGACACGTTCTTCATACATTAAATCAATATCTGAGACACCACCCCAGATTGTATAACTTGTTACTGGTAAGTCTTGAAATGTCAACAATCCTTGTAAACCACCTCGCGAAAAACCAACCATGTGGATAAATGCATGTGGATATTTATCATGTAGCAACCTTAATAATTGCGTCACATCATTTAAATCGCCACGGTAAAATTCGTCTTTACCTTCACTCCCATTGTTACCTCGGTAGTATGGCCCAATCACTAAAGTTTGACTATCTGAAAATTGCATTAATCTACCTGCGCGCACACGTCCTACTTGACCTTTGCCACCTCGCAAATAAACTACAATGCGATTTACTTCATGATGTGGTGTCATCATTAAAGCTTTTACTTGTAAGTCATCTGACAAATATGTAATTTCTTCGAATTGATGCGTAAAAGATTCAATTGGCATTCGTTTACGTTTGATAAAATCCAAGTGATTGCACCCTCTCTACGCATTTTAAAATGGTACTATCTTGCAGTAAGAAACTCCGTTGTGCGAGTTCAATATCATTGATACAGTTAAACAACACTGGCCCTGCTGTTTCTAAATAATCGTTCTTGCTTACCAATGATTCAACTTCGATAAAATATACATCTTTTACAAAATCAGTTTGATCATGTGTTTCAATGGTATATTGTGCTATGTAATGAATATTTTTAACTTTGGCGCCTGTTTCTTCATATAATTCACGGGTAACTGCTTCAGCACTACTTTCCCCGCGTTCCCTTTTACCACCAGGAAATTCAATCCCCCGTAAATTATGTTTGGTAAAAAGCAATTGATTTTTAAACGTTGGAATAGCTAGCACATGATTGCCATCTGCTATCTCATTATCCTTTTTAAATGTCAAATTAACTTGACGATTATCTTTATCCCTAAACTTCACGCGCATCACATCCCTACATTGTATGTTAATATAATAGTTAATTACTATCGTTGGAGGCATTAATTATGAAAAAGATATTCTTGGCGATGATTCATTTTTATCAACGTTTCATTTCGCCACTCACTCCACCAACTTGTCGTTTTTATCCAACATGTTCAGAGTACACTAGAGAAGCGATTCAATACCACGGTGCTTTCAAAGGCCTTTATTTAGGCATCCGTCGTATTTTAAAATGTCATCCGCTTCATAAAGGTGGCTTTGACCCTGTTCCGTTAAAAAAAGACAAGTCAGCAAGCAAGCATTCACATAAACATAACCATTAATATGGTTGTAATTGAGTTATATCCACTAAAGGGGGGCGAAATTCGAGTCGCCCCTCTTTTAATATGCCTGATTTAGTAACCACATCTTGATCAAAATAATAACCTGCTGGTGTAACATCTCCTGGATAATCACCTTTACGAGCAAGCATCGCTGTAAAATAACGGCTTAAACCATATTCGTACATGCCGCCAATAACCACTTTTACACCATGACTTTTCAAAGTATCAATTGCCGTTTGCACTTTATCAATGCCACCTAGACGAAATGGTTTTAATACAACAACTTTCACATTGTATAATTCTATCAAATTAATTATGTCCAACAACGATGTTGCCTTTTCATCAAGGGCTATTGGAGGTATTGTTCCATCCACTACTTCATCAAGCATGGAGATATCTTTAAATGGCTCTTCGATATAAAGAACCTGTTCACGCGCTAATAGCTGTAACTGTGTGAAATCTTGACGATCCAATGACTCATTTGCATCTATAACCAATTGAAAGTGAAAGTCTAATTCCCGTAACACTCTAATTTGATGCATGATTTGAGGCGTCCATTTTAATTTAATTCTGGTCGGCTTTGTTGCTTTCAATGACTCTAGTTGTTTATTTGATAAGCCGCTCGCTGTCGCTCCATATGCTACTGAAAATGAAGGCAGTACATGAAACATTTGATACAATGCCATGACAATAGTTGCCCTTGCAGCAGGCGTATTTTCCAATGAATCTACTAATTTTAGTGCTGCTTCATACGTTTCAAATGATTTATTTCTATTATCTTCGAACCATTGCTCAATTACATGTTTCACTGAAGCAATTGTTTCATGATCATACCAATCTGTTTGAAAAGCGTTACATTCCCCGAAATATGCATTTCCTTTGTCATCAATCAATTCGATAAACAAACAATCACGATGCGTTAAAGTGACTTTCGGTGTTACAATTTGTGACTTAAATGGCTCACTATATTTATAAAAATGCAAAGCTGTCAACTTCATCAAATCATCCTCTATACAACTTATTTCTCTGTAATTTACCCGTTGATGTATAAGGTAAAGTATCAACCTTTTCAAAGTGTTTCGGTACTTTATATTTCGCTAAATGTTTTGATAAATATGCAATCAATTGTGCCTTTGAAATGTCACTTTCACTGACAAAATATAATTTAGGCACTTGGCCCCAAGTATCATCAGGATGCCCTACACATACTGCGTCACTGATACCTGGAAATTGCTTCGCTACCGTTTCAATTTGATATGGATAAATATTTTCACCGCCACTAATAATTAAATCTTTACGTCGGTCATAAATCATAACATAACCTTCATGATCTATTTCAGCAATGTCACCTGTATTAAAATAACCATTTTCAAACGTACCCGTTAAATCTGTTGGATACAAATATCCATTCATCACATTGGCACCTTTAATCATTAATTCTCCATGACCTTCTTTATTAGGATTTTTAATTTTAACGTCAACATTGGCACTTGGCATCCCTACAGTGTCAGGACGTGCATGCAACATTTCCGGTGTTGCTGTTAAAAATTGCGAACATGTCTCAGTCATACCAAATGAATTATAAATTGGCAGGTTATATTGTAATGCCGTCTCTATCATAGTGGCAGATAATTTAGCACCGCCGAGTAATATTTTTTGTAAATTATAAGGTTCATGTAAACCTTGTTGCATAAGCCAATTTAAAGTTTGTGGCACAAGCGAAATGTGCGTGATTCGTTCATTTTTAATCATCGTTAAAATTTGTTCGGCATTGAATTTATCAACAATGCGCACAGTAAAACCTTCAATAACAGCTCTTAAAAGTACACTGAGACCCGAAATATGATAAATCGGCAAGACAGATAGCCAATTAGTGTCACGATCAAATCCCAAGCTCTCTTTACATCCGATTGCACTGGCATAATGATTACGAAACGTTTGTGGCACCGCTTTTTGAGGGCCCGTTGTCCCTGATGTAAACATAATTGATGCAATGTCATCTAAATTAAATGATGTATTTAATATGTTGGACGGCGACTCTTTCGGCACCACAGTTTCATTCGATGTATCATATTGGATACCCATTGTGTTGTCCAACAAACCGTTCGTTGTAATATCCCTTCCAGCGAATTCAATATCATCCAGCGATACAATTTGAAACCCTCGCAATTCCAGTGGCAAGGTACAAAAAATCAATTGTACATCGATTGACCTCATCTGATTCGTCATCTCATTAGGTGTCAACCTTGTATTAATCATCGCAATTTCAATATTTGCCAACCAACATGCATGTATTAAAATGATCGATTGAATCGAATTATCTATGTATAGCCCGACACGAGATTGTTGATAAGCCTTGAGTCTTTTAGCCAATAGACTCGCTTCACAGTATAAATTTTGATAAGTATAAGATT
>NZ_JACYHC010001181.1:0-656 GCF_017152085.1 Staphylococcus sp. EG-SA-2 | reverse complement strand
TTTTATTTGGAGATCATGCCGCATCACCTCATGGCACACCAGGAGATCGCAGATTAAAAAGCAATGAATATGTACTATTTGATTTAGGTGTAATTTATGAGCATTATTGTAGCGATATGACACGTACTATTAAATTTGGTGAACCTAGCAAAGAAGCACAAGAAATTTATAATATTGTATTAGAAGCAGAAACATCTGCAATCCAAGCAATTAAACCTGGAATACCATTAAAAGATATCGATCATATCGCTAGAAATATTATTTCAGAAAAAGGTTATGGTGAATATTTCCCTCATCGCTTAGGTCATGGCCTAGGATTACAAGAACATGAATATCAAGATGTTTCAAGTACTAATTCTAATTTGTTAGAAGCTGGCATGGTTATTACAATCGAACCAGGTATTTATGTACCTGGTGTTGCAGGTGTAAGAATTGAAGATGACATACTTGTCACTAATGAAGGATATGAAGTATTAACACATTACGAAAAATAAGGAGTGGGATAAAAATGAAAAGCTTGTTACAAGCGCATTCTCATTCAGTCAAACACTGCCAATATAACATTGTAGCGCCTAAGACATAAATTTTTATCCAAGTCTAAATGCAATATGTAACAAACAAGCTAGAAACACATATGCAGGTATGTTCATCAGTAA
>NZ_JACYHC010001180.1:0-656 GCF_017152085.1 Staphylococcus sp. EG-SA-2 | reverse complement strand
CTTCATGACTCGGTAAAGCTGCACCTACTGTTGATAATAATCCCAATGCTAAAGTGGCAGTAACAAATGATTTTAGTTTCATAACTCAATCTCCTTTTTGTTTTGTAGGATATTACACTATTTGTATAACACGTTTCATAAAGTTTAAAACATACTTTTTGATTTTTTTATATTTTTGATTTTTAGTAATAGTTTTTAACGAGGGATATGACTCGTGTATTTTGAAAAAAGAAATATAATAAACCATCATGTTACTATAATTTTAAATCATTAATTATCATCTTTATTTAATGTTTGTTGTAATTCAAAGCGCACGCCGGATTCATTAGAAGTCGACGTATTTTTGTTTGTAATAGAGTATCCAGTCATTGAAATTTTAGATTCAATATCTGAAGCGGTATTTGTAGATTCGGGATTATAGAAGCTACATTCATAAGTTTTATCATCTTTCTTTTTAAGTATAAACATACCTTTTGCTTTAACTTCGACTTTAGTGTTGTTAATGATAAAAGTTTGAGTGCTATCGCTGTAATTAACACCAGCCCAAACCGATTCATTATCTTTCACAACGTGGAAGTCATCATCTTGTTTAACGACAGTTACTTTATCTTTTTTTGTATTAAAGTCATCTTTAGATAAGCCTGGATACAACACAT
>NZ_JACYHC010001179.1:0-656 GCF_017152085.1 Staphylococcus sp. EG-SA-2 | reverse complement strand
TTTTATTTGGAGATCATGCCGCATCACCTCATGGCACACCAGGAGATCGCAGATTAAAAAGCAATGAATATGTACTATTTGATTTAGGTGTAATTTATGAGCATTATTGTAGCGATATGACACGTACCATTAAATTTGGTGAACCTAGCAAAGAAGCACAAGAAATTTATAATATTGTATTAGAAGCAGAAACATCTGCAATCCAAGCAATTAAACCTGGAATACCTTTAAAAGATATCGATCATATCGCTAGAAATATTATTTCAGAAAAAGGTTATGGTGAATATTTCCCTCATCGCTTAGGTCATGGTTTAGGATTACAAGAACATGAATATCAAGATGTTTCAAGTACTAATTCTAATTTGTTAGAAGCTGGCATGGTTATTACAATCGAACCAGGTATTTATGTACCAGGTGTTGCAGGTGTAAGAATTGAAGATGACATACTTGTCACTAATGAAGGATATGAAGTATTAACACATTACGAAAAATAAGGAGTGGGATAAAAATGAAAAGCTTGTTACAAGCACATTCTCATTCAGTCAAACACTGCCAATATAACATTGTAGCGCCTAAGACATAAATTTTTATCCAAGTCTAAATGCAATATGTAACAAACAAGCTAGAAACACATATGCAGGTATGTTCATCAGTAA
>NZ_JACYHC010001178.1:0-657 GCF_017152085.1 Staphylococcus sp. EG-SA-2 | reverse complement strand
GTTTCACTTCCAATACCTTTCAAAGATAATAATTCTTTTCTTAATCCACCTTTATATCGCTCATTAATCTCTTGATAATTGAAATGATGTCGTGCTAACCATGTTAATAATGTTTTAATCGTCAGTGTTTTACTTTTATAAAAGCCACTTGAATGTATCAATGATTGTAACGTTTCAATAGGTAGTTCTAATATATGATTGGGATTAAAATGCGTATGTTCTTTAATCTGATTCAATGCAATTTCTGCATTTCGCCATCTAGTATTTTGAACTAAAATTGCACCTAACATCAGTTCAATGTCATTATCAGCAGGCCACCAATTTTGCGGTCCCATATGCCTATATAACAATTTATACAATTCATCAGTTCCTAACATTTACACCCTCCTTTTAGAGCCCCTAATTAATAAATTAATTAGGGGCTCTTATGCAGTTGCTGCGCAAGCAAGCCAACTGTATTCCTTTACTCCCCTTGAGCTTTAGCGATTTAGGCTCTCTTATGCAGTTGTGCAGTAGCATCCAACTGCGTCCCTCTTAACCTTATTCACATACTAAGCATTCCCCAATATGTCACATACCTAATTAAAAACACTCCAACACAAAGTATCTTTCGAGAAACTCTACGTTGGAGTGTATATAAATGTTCTTACATTGATT
>NZ_JACYHC010001177.1:0-657 GCF_017152085.1 Staphylococcus sp. EG-SA-2 | reverse complement strand
TAGAAAAATATCCAGAAGATATGCATATGTGTCATATTTCAAAAGATTTGCTAAATAAATACAAGTGATTTTCAGAGGAGAATAGATGTTTAAATTAACCAAAATCGGAGAAATACCTAGATATACTAAGAAAAGAGGTAGGTATTATGTATACGTTTGATGCACAATCATTAACTGCTAGAGAAAACTATAAATTATTAATTGGTTCAATTATTCCACGACCTATAGCATTTGTTACAACATTAAATCAAGATGCATCAGTAAATGCAGCACCATTTAGCTTTTTTAATATTGTTAATAACCATCCGCCAATGGTTGCTATTGCAGTTCAACGTGCAGGAGGTAAGAGAAAAGATACTGCCTTGAATATAGAACGGACTGGAGACTTTGTTGTGCATATTACAGACGAAGATAATGTTCAAGATATTAATGAGACTGCAGCGCCGTTAGCATATGGTGACAGTGAGTTGAGTCGTACAGGATTATCACTTTTAACATCTACAACGATTAAGACGCCAGGAATTAAAGACGCGAAAATGAGATTCGAATGTAAACTATCGCAAATGATATTGCTTGGAGATGTATTAGATGGGGCTGATTTAATAATAGGTGAAATTGTAACTTATCATATTGATGACAGTATTTATGAGGGTGATT
>NZ_JACYHC010001176.1:0-657 GCF_017152085.1 Staphylococcus sp. EG-SA-2 | reverse complement strand
TAGAAAAATATCCAGAAGATATGCATATGTGTCATATTTCAAAAGATTTGCTAAATAAATACAAGTGATTTTCAGAGGAGAATAGATGTTTAAATTAACCAAAATCGGAGAAATACCTAGATATACTTAGAAAAGAGGTAGGTATTATGTATACGTTTGATGCACAATCATTAACTGCTAGAGAAAACTATAAATTATTAATTGGTTCAATTATTCCACGACCTATAGCTTTTGTTACAACATTAAATCAAGATGCATCAGTAAATGCAGCACCATTTAGCTTTTTTAATATTGTTAATAATCATCCGCCAATGATTGCTATTGCAGTTCAACGTGCAGGAGGTAAGAGAAAAGATACTGCATTAAATATAGAACGGACTGGAGACTTTGTTGTGCATATTACAGACGAAGATAATGTTCAAGATATTAATGAGACTGCAGCGCCGTTAGCATATGGTGACAGTGAGTTGAGTCGTACAGAATTATCACTTTTAACATCTACAACGATTAAGACGCCAGGAATTAAAGATGCGAAAATGAGATTCGAATGTAAACTATCGCAAATGATATTGCTTGGAGATGTATTAGATGGGGCTGATTTAATAATAGGTGAAATTGTAACTTATCATATTGATGACAGTATTTATGAGGGTGATT
>NZ_JACYHC010001175.1:0-660 GCF_017152085.1 Staphylococcus sp. EG-SA-2 | reverse complement strand
GCTATTATTCATTGGAATGATTAGTGCTTCATCTTTTTTACCCCAATATTTTATAAGTGCAATATTCGTATGTGCACGTGCTTTGCCACTTTTAATCAACGCATTAACCTCCTAAATTCTCAATCCAAGTATGTGCTGCACCAGCTTTTTCTACAGCTTTTACAATATTTTTCGCTGTTGGTAAATCTTTGGCAAGCAATAACATACTTCCACCACGACCAGCGCCAGTAAGTTTTCCAGCAATCGCACCATTTTCTTTACCAATTTTCATTAATTGTTCTATTTTATCATGACTAACTGTCAACGCCTTTAAATCCGCATGACATTCATTAAAAATATCCGCTAAGGCTTCAAAGTTATGATGTTCAATCACATCACTCGCACGTAAAACTAACTTACCGATATGTTTTACATGTGACATGTACTGAGGGTCCTCACAAAGTTTATGAACATCTTCTACTGCTTGTCTTGTTGAACCTTTCACACCAGTATCTATAACAACCATATAGCCGTCTAAACTTAACGTTTTCAACGTTTCAGCATGACCTTTTTGGAACCAAACTGGTTTGCCTGATACAATCGTTTGCGTATCAATACCACTTGGTTTACCATGTGCAATTTGCTCTGCCCAATTAGCCTTTTCAATGAGTTCTTCTTTCG
>NZ_JACYHC010001174.1:0-661 GCF_017152085.1 Staphylococcus sp. EG-SA-2 | reverse complement strand
TCCAGCAACGACTAATAAAGCTTCATATAATGGTCCAAAAGGGCCAACAGGATTTATGATTCCGACGATAGTACAATGGTTAAAACAACAATAATTTAATTATTTGCCTGATACAACTTGTGTCTTGATATACATTTCTAATTTAACTCTTGAAAGTATAAAGGATCGCATTGTATCAGGCATTTTCATTGTTGTAAGAAAATATAAATCGCATATCCTTGTGAGCATAAATCAACTTGACTAGCATTGCAAAAAAATATTATAAGCATATGTTCATTCAGTCAACGACTACTAATATTGCATTTTAGAACTTAGGATTTTGATTGGTGTTCCAAGCTTGTAAAATTGTTTAATTTAATGAAAGCTAAAATTATTTTAAGAAAGACAATTAACTAAAAAATAAAGATTATTGGTATAGTTTGCTATTGACAGGTGTTAAAGCTACTGATACTATGTAGTCTATAAACGCTTTAGTTCGATAGAGTGATAAAGGATGGTTGTCATATGATAAATGCAGTAGTAATAGCAGTAATTTTAATGATTGTGCTATGTTTATGTCGATTAAACGTAGTTATAAGCTTATTTATCAGTGCGCTAGTTGGTGGCTTAATTTCAGGCATGAGCATTGAAAAAGTTATAAATGTATTTGGGAAAAATATAG
>NZ_JACYHC010001173.1:0-661 GCF_017152085.1 Staphylococcus sp. EG-SA-2 | reverse complement strand
TCCAGCAACGACTAATAAAGCTTCATATAATGGTCCAAAAGGGCCAACAGGATTTATGATTCCGACGATAGTACAATGGTTAAAACAACAATAATTTAATTATTTGCCTGATACAACTTGTGTCTTGTTATACATTTCTAATTTAACTCTTGAAAGTATAAAGGATCGCATTGTATCAGGCATTTTCATTGTTGTAAGAAAATATAAATCGCATATCCTTGTGAGCATAAATCAACTTGATTAGCATTGCAAAAACTTATTATAATCATATGCTCATTCAGTCAACGACTACTAATATAACATTATAGAACTTAGGATTTTGATTGGTGTTCCAGGCTTGTAAAATTGTTTAATTTAATGAAAGTGAAAATTATTTTAAGAAAGACAATTAACTAAAAAATAAAGATTATGGGTATAGTTTGCTATTGACAGGTGTTAAAGCTACTGATACTATGTAGTCTATAAACGCTTTAGTTCGATAGAGCGATAAAGGATGGTTATCATATGATAAATGCAGTAGTAATAGCAGTAATATTAATGATTGTGCTATGTTTATGTCGATTAAACGTAGTTATAAGCTTATTTATCAGTGCGCTAGTTGGTGGCTTAATTTCAGGCATGAGCATTGAAAAAGTTATAAATGTATTTGGGAAAAATATAG
>NZ_JACYHC010001172.1:0-662 GCF_017152085.1 Staphylococcus sp. EG-SA-2 | reverse complement strand
TTTAAAAGTAGCAAATGCCATTATTCAAGGTGATATTGCCGATGATTAATCAAGTATATCAACTCGTTGCACCGAGACAGTTCGACGTCACATATAATAATGTTGATATTTATGGTAATCATGTCATTGTAAGACCTTTATACTTGTCTATTTGTGCAGCTGATCAAAGGTATTACACAGGTCGAAGAGATGAAAATGTACTGCGCAAAAAATTACCAATGTCACTAGTTCATGAAGCTGTTGGTGAAGTTGTATTCGATAGTAAAGGCGTATTTGAAAAAGGTACGAAAGTAGTAATGGTGCCGAATACACCTACAGAAAAACACGACGTGATTGCCGAGAATTACCTGCCCTCTAGTTATTTTAGATCTAGTGGTTATGATGGTTTTATGCAAGACTACGTTGTGATGGCACATGATCGTATCGTTCCGCTGCCTAATGCCATTGATTTGAGTACGATTTCATACACAGAGTTAGTGTCAGTAAGTTATCATGCTATACAACGATTTGAACGTAAATCTATACCTTTGAAAACCAGCTTTGGTATTTGGGGTGATGGTAACTTAGGTTATATTACTGCTATTTTGCTACGTAAGTTGTACCCAGAAGCTAAAATTTATGTATTTGGTAAGACAGACTATAAATTAAGTCATTTTTCATTT